>NZ_JBIQEC010000029.1:0-23234 GCF_045370505.1 Moraxella sp. 179-F 1C4 NHS
ATTTGGCTTTATCGTGAAATAAATGGAATAAAAAAGCGCTGAATTGGCGCTAATTTACAAACTCACGAAAAACAATTATTTTAACTATCATCGTTAGTGCTTAGCTCGTAACTCTGACTACGCCCAGATTCTGCAGATTTAATCAGTACGCCCTTATCTACTAAGTCATTAATATCTCGCAAAGCCGTATCTGGCGATGTTTTAGTCATGGCTGCCCATTTCTTGGTGGTCAATTTACCAAAGAAGTCGCCCCACAATCGATTAATCATTATCACTTGGCGTTCATTAAACGTTGTATACCGATGCGTATGCCAAAATTGGGCTTTATCAACCGTCCTTTGGGTACGAGTGAGTGCCATCGTTAAAGCCTGTTCAAGCGTTTGTAAAAACCAAACTAACCAATCTGTTGTTGACGTTAAGCCTTTTTGGGTCGATTCCAAAATCGTATAATACTCTGACCGAGTTGCTAAAATTTGAGCCGACATACTATAGAAACGTCTATCACTGCCATCGCTTTTAGCGAGCATACGTTCGGTAATCGCACGCGTTAAACGCCCATTGCCATCTTCAAAGGGGTGCAGGGTCACAAACCATAAATGTGCAATACCGGCTTTTAAGGTTAAATCTAAATCTGATTGCTCCTCATTATACCAAGCAATAAATTTAGCCAACTCATGTGGCAATCGTTGTGCTGCTGGTGCTTCAAAATGCACTTTAGTGCGACCATAGCCCCCTGATACCACTTGCATGGCACCTGTACGATCATCTCGAAGTCTGCCCGCCTGTATTTTATATAACCCATTAAAACCCGTGGGAAATAACGCCCGATGCCAAGCAAAGATTTCATCGAGCGTTAGTGGTTGGTTAAAATAAAAACTGGCTCTTAACATCATCTCCACAATAGCATCGATTTCTCGAGTGGTTGTTACCAGGGTATCCGGGTCGTATAGATGTTCAATGCCTAAATGCCGGGCCACTGATGAACGTACTTGCTCATTATTGAGTATCTCCCCTTCTATCTCAGATGTTTTAATCACTTCAAGCGTCACAGCGTCCAATTGGGCTTCAAGCGGCAACTCAAAGCCCAGGCTTTGCATTTTACCAAGTAGTTTACCTTGTAATAGACGCACATTAGCTACCAATGGTAATAACTGATTGTTATCAATTTGCCAATCGGTCCAGTTAGGATATTCGTGAATGTATTTTTTATACAGCATTTATATATAGTAAATCCTAAATTAAAATGAACAATGAATAACACAGTCATTGAGTGACTCAAACTGACTCATAGACAGTTGCACATTTTGCTTCACTACCGCCCACTTATTCTCTACAGGATTTAACTCAGGGGAATATGGCGGTAAGTATAACAAGGTTAAATTATATTGTTTAGCAATCTGATTTAAATTGCCACCCCGATGAAACCTTGCATTATCCATGATTAAAAAACGCTGTGGGTAGCTGTCGAGTTCATGTTTAGGCAAAGATTGACCAAGCGTGTGAAGCCAATTTTCTACCGTATCACGCTTACACCCACCTTCAAAGGTCACAGGCGCAATCAGTTTAAATTCAGCCATACTCATTGCACCAATTAGATTTAACCGTTTACCTTTGTTGGCCTCAATTTTAGCATAGCAGGGTTTGCCAACAGGTGACCAACTACGCTGATAACTTTGTCTTTGGTAAAAGCCTGTTTCATCCATGAATAAGATATTGGATAACCCAAACCAAAACGCCATGATAGCTAAACATACGCTAAAACCTTGTTGTTTTACAGGGTCGGCTTCTTTAAAGGTAAAGGTCTTTTTTTAAATGTCCAGTTGATACGATGCAAGGTATCGACAAACGCATTGTAGGATATCCTGACATCAGGATGGTCTTTTAAATATTGTTCTCGTAGCTGTTTAGCGGTGTCAAATTCCTGAGATTTGACGTATTGTTCAAAAGCAATAAGGTCGGTTATGATGTGTTTTACGCCGGTTGGTTGTGCTTTTTTAGGCTGGGTATTACCTTGTTCTTGATACAAATCTATCCAACTGTCTAGGGTATTGCGACAGATACCAAAGGTACGAGCGGTTTTACTTTTGTTGTTCGTTTCTTGCCAGTAGGCAATGGCGCGCTTTCTTAGGTCTTGGTCGTATAGGTTCGGCATGGCACTATCTATCTATGAAAATTTAAATTGTGTTCATTATAATATAGGTTTAACTATAGTAATAAAAAGTAAATGCGGTAATTATAGCAAACAATCACCGCAAAATATGCGGAAAATATCTATTTTGTATTAGTTGATTTTTGTTTAGTAATTAGATTCTAACAACCAATCCACAATATAAATCAGTGGAATACCGTCAATTTGGCGACGCTCATCATACTTTCCTGTAATAACTATCTTTTTATGATTATCTCGTATATGTAATAAATTATCCGTTTCATGGGTATTGTCTGGGATTTGATAAGTCACTTGCACATACAGCAACTCATCCGCCCTGCGAGCCACAAAATCAATTTCTTTACTGTCTAAACGACCCACATCTAAGGTATAGCCCCGTCTCAACAGTTCTAAAAACACAATATTTTCCAATCGATTGGCATAATTTGCCGCTTTTTTACCAATTGCATGACGCCTTAAGCCATTATCGACAATAAAGTACTTAGCATTCGTCTTAAGATACCCCTTCCCTCGGATATCATATTGCTGCACCTTATAGAACAAAAACGCATTTTCTAATAACTCAAGATATTTATTAATGGTATGATTCGAGGTTGGCACTCGCTCACTGGTCAATGTGTTACTGATTTTGCTTGGATTAACTAACTGCCCGACATTATCAGCTAAAAATAAAATGACGCTTTTTAAAATATGGGTATCTTTCACCCCTGCCCGATGCGCAATATCATTGAGCACAATCGAATCAAAAATTCCTGATAAAATAGTATCCTTTAAAGGCTCATCTGCCATAACAACACTGGGAAACCCGCCGTATTGTTCATACTCAAGATAATATTTATCAACCAACCTAGAATCCACAGGTACTTGCTTAGCTAACAGATACTCTCTAAAGGACAAGGGATAAATGTTAATCGCCACATAGCGACCACTTAATAAAGTCGCCAATTCCCCAGAGAGTAAATTGGCATTAGAGCCTGTAATCACAATATCAGTGTTAAAGCTAACTCGGACCGCATTAATAATTTTTTGCCATCCGTCTACAAATTGGATTTCATCAAATAACAAATAGACTTTATTTTCACTGCCTTTAAGTTTTTCATTGATTAATTGGCTAAAATCATCTGCATCTTTAACCCATTGATACTCAAAGCTCTCAAAATTGATATAAATAATATTTTCTGTACTGATTTGTTGAGACAGCAAATAATCTCGATATTGCATCAATAACACAGATTTACCAGAACGGCGCACCCCGGTTATCACTTTTATAAAATCTGAATCTTTAAATTGAATCAGTTGCTGTAAATATTTTTCTCGAGAAATCATCAATTATCCCATTTAGTACTTTATTTCCAATTTTAGCAAATTTAACAAAATATTGGAAAATAATTTCCAATGATTACTATAACTTTAAACTAATGGAAAATAAATGCATTTTTTTAGAAAAATATATATTATCTGAATCATATTTCATTTTATCTAGTTTTTACGGATTTTTTAAAATAAATAATCAATTTATCATCAAAGAACAAACTCATAAATAAATGTTATAGATTTTCTTTAAATGTTAATTCAATGAAAACACCTGTTATTGTTGAATAAATCTATATGAGCAAATTTGATTGTTTTTACCCCAGTTTTATTCAATAATATTGTCTATTATTTATTTCAATAAAAACCTATCAATGATATTATGCTAGTCATTTATTTTTGTGTTTTATTGTAATTTATGTATTGACAATAATATTTTTATTCTAAATTTTAATTGATGCTTTTTAGATATTATCTCGTGTGTTTGGATAACTTTTAGTTATGGTTATAAGGTAAGTTAAAATTAGTCGATATTTTCCGTAGAGTAAATATTTGTTCATTATTTTGTTGCTGCGTGTTTGGCTATTTTTTAGGAGGCTATTTTGACGGTTCAGGTAATTGGTTATGCTCGGGTGTCAACCAAGGAGCAAGATTTGTCTTTGCAGCTTGATGCTTTGAGTAAATATGGCTGTGATCGAATTTTTACTGATAAGCTAAGTAGTGTAAAAGAACGCCAAGGGTTAACAGATGCGTTAGGGTATTTACGCGACGGTGATACCTTGGTGGTTTGGAAGTTAGATAGGTTGTGTCGCTCCCTACCCGATTTGATTAAAATCAGTGAGCAAATTCGGACGGCGGGTGCACAGCTTGTGAGTATTACCGAGAGTATTGATACCAGCACACCTGCCGGTCGGTTGTATTTTAATATTTTAGGAGCACTGGGTCAGATGGAGCGTGAGCTGATTCAAGAGCGGGTAAAGGCGGGTCTTGCGGCAGCGCGTCGCCGTGGTAAAGTCCCGGGTAAGCCTAGGGTGAGTGAGGAGAAGTTGGAACTGGCTCGTCGGGAGTTGTCTGCTGGACGGACTTATCCTGAGGTGGCAAGAATTCTAGGGGTGCATCCGCAGACGTTGTATCGGCTGGTGCCTGTTAAGTCTCTCAATATTGCTTAATACAATGTAGCTGTTATTATGTAGATTAAATGATGACAAAAGTTGTTTCCATTAGTTTAATTCTATAAGATTACAACTGCATTTATTATAGAGGTTTTCTACTGCCATCTATCTGAATAGCCACCGATTTTGTAGACACCTTAAAATTAGATAAAATGGCTAATTTATGAGGTGATTATGAGCGGTAAACGATACCCTGAAGAATTCAAAATCGAAGCAGTTAAACAAGTGACAGAAAAAGGCTATAGCGTAGCAGAAGTCGCTACACGTTTAGGCATGATCACCCATAGCCTTTATGCTTGGATTAAAAGATACGATCAAGGTCAATCCAAAGCAACCAAAGACAAGATTCAACTGCCGAACTTGCTAGGCTAAAAAAACGGTCGTTTTATAGATATCTCACCCATTATCATTTTTAAAAATACTCGACTAAATTCCTTAGTGTGCTATTTTTCCGTTTTCTGTGGTGACCCCTAAGTGTATAGCTTATTTGGCTTACCAGTAAATATTAACAGTGGTCTTAATTCATTAACGCCACTACCGATTGATTATGATTTTTGATAATATCAGTCAAGGATAATGTCATTAGATGCCCATCTTTTACTACCACTTTGCCATTAATAATGGATAAATCCACGTTGGAAGGTGTGCAGAATACTAGTGAGGCGACTGGGTCGTGAATCGCACCGCCTGCCATGGCTAAGGTATCAGTACGAAATGCGATTATATCCGCACTCATACCTGCTTGTATTATCCCGATATCGTCACGGTCTAGGACATCTGCACCGCCACGTGTTGCCATGCGAAGCACTTCTCGAGCAGTTAATGCATCAGGTGCATCAATCACTCGACCCAATAGCATTGCTTGTCTAGCTTCTCCTAATAAATTACCACAGTCATTAGAAGCAGAGCCATCTACCCCTAATCCGACTGGTACATGTGCATTGAGCATTTTTTTGATAGGGGCAATACCTGATGCCAGTCGCATATTGGAGCATGGACAGTGAGCAACGCCAGTCTTAGTACGAGAAAATAAATCAATACCGTGATTGTCAAGTTTTACACAGTGGGCGTGCCACACATCCTGTCCCACCCAACCTAATGATTCGGCATACTCAGCAGGTGTCATACCAAAGTTTGCAATGCTGTACGCCACGTCATTATCACTTTCTGCTAGATGAGTATGCATACAAACATGATATTCTCTAGCAAGTAGAGCAGTTTGTTTCATCAATTCTTGACTAACGCTAAATGGTGAGCAAGGGGCTAATGCAACCCGAGTCATCGCATGGCGATTAGCATTGTGAAACTGTTCGATAAGTCGCACACTATCTTTGAGCACAGCGTCTTCAGTTTCAACCAAGTTATCAGGTGGCAAGCCTCCTTTGCTTTCACCAACTGTCATACTGCCACGACAAGCATGAAACCGCATACCAATGGCGTGCGATGCTTCGATGCTGTCATCTAGACGTGAGCCATTGGGGTAAAGATACAGATGGTCGCTAGTTGTCGTGCAACCAGAAAAGATAAGCTCAGCCATCGCTGTTAATGTGGAATTGTAAATCATTCGTGGTTTTAAATTTCGCCAAATAGGGTAGAGGGTTTGCAACCAACCAAATAATTCGGCATTTTGTCCTTTTGGTACGGCTCTCGTTAGACTTTGGAACATATGATGATGAGTATTAACCAAGCCGGGCAATACCACATGATGTGTTAAATCAATCTCTTCATCAACCTGTATATAATTATCGTGGATATATTTAACAATCTCAGTGGTTGTTCCTACCGCAGTGATTACATTATTGGTAATTAAAATGGAGGCATTGGCAATTTCACGCCCTTCATCGTCCATAGTAGCTAACATTTCGATGTTTTTTAATAACTTATAACCCATGATTATTCCTCTTTTATATTTTTCAATTGTGATAACACACCTTTCATAACTCCTAAAAATCATTTTGCAACTTTTATACCAGTATACAAAATATAATCACTAATTAAAAAATATGTATACAAAAGTATTTATAAAAAATTAAATGGCATATAAAATGCAAATATTAGTTCTATTGCTAATAAATAAATAACTAATAAATGAACCAAAACTGTGAGTATAATCATGTTTCCTGCTAATTCAGTTCAGCATAATCGCCCTGTTCGCTTTTATTTTCGTCAAGAGATATGTGAAATCATACCTAGTCATACCACTCAAACCGTTTTACAATTTTTGCGAGAAAGTTGTCGAGCTACAGGAACAAAGGAAGGCTGTGGTGAAGGCGATTGTGGAGCTTGTACGGTTGTTATTGGCAAGCTCGATGAACAAAATCAATTGCACTTAGAAGCGGTTAATGCTTGTATCCAATTTTTACCAACGCTAGATGGATGTGCTTTATTTACCATTGAAGATTTGCAAAATTTATCAGATGACCTTCACCCAATTCAACATGCGATGATTACGGCTCATGGCTCTCAGTGTGGATTTTGCACACCAGGGATTATCATGTCGTTGTGGGCAATGTACGAAAATAGTGCAAGTTGCCCAAATGAGGAACAAATACTAGATGCGTTATCGGGTAATTTATGCCGTTGTACGGGTTATCGACCGATAATTGATGCGGTTAAATTAGCGTATGAGTCGCCAAGAGTCACATTTGATAAAGCAAAAATCATTGATGCTGTACAGTCTTTACAGGCTTTACCATCATTAGTATTGATGGTTAAAGACCAGCAATTTTTTATCCCCAAAACTCTTGAAGCATTGGCTGAATTATATAAGACCTATCCAAAAGCTAGATTGCTCTCAGGTAGTACGGATATCGGGTTGTGGGTAACCAAACAACATCGACAGCTTGATAATTTAATTTTTATCAACCATATCCTAGCACTAAAAACTATTAATAACACAGCCGATTATGTGGAAATTGGGGCAGGAGTGAGCTTACAAGATGCGTTTACGGCATTGATAGCACAAAATAGCGGTTGGCAAGAATTGGCTCGTCGATTTGCATCTAAACAAATTAAAAATGCAGGTACATTAGGCGGTAATATTGCGAATGGCTCACCGATTGGTGATAGTATGCCTGCTTTAATTGCTCAATCCGCAAAGCTTGTATTACGCTGTGGTGAACAGGTTCGCACATTAGCTTTGGACGAATTCTATATTGCTTATCAAAAAAATGCGTTGCAACCGAGTGAGTTTATTACCGCCATTCAAGTGCCGAATCACCAAAATTTACCTGATGAATTAAGTTATTTTGCTACTTATAAAGTTGCAAAACGCTTTGATGCCGATATTTCAGCGGTATGTGGGGCATATTTTGTGAAGTTAGATAAACAAAACAAAGTAAGCGAAATCCGAATTGTTTATGGCGGTATGGCAGAAATTCCTAAACGAGCCAAACATTTAGAAGCGGCATTACACCATCAAGAATGGCTGGAAGCGAATATTGACAATGCTTTGTCTGAGATTGAACAAGATTTCACCCCATTGACCGATGGTAGAGCTAGTGAACATTATCGTTTATTGGTTGCCAAAAACTTATTGAAACGCTTTTATTTTGAGTCTCAAGTAACAGCTGGGACTACAAACGAACCAAAGCTCATTCGTTTAACTCAAATCGCATAACAAAATCAAAAAATACAAGAAGGCTAAGAGAGAACAACCGCAATGAATGATATGACGGTCACCCAAAAAAATACCTATGTGGGCAAATCTATCACCCATGAAAGTGCCCATTTACATGTGTCTGGCAAAGCTAATTATGTGGATGATATTCCCGAAGTTGAGGGCACATTGTATGCAGGATTGGGCTTGGCAGAAATAGCTCATGGTAAGATTATCAACATGGATTTGTCAGCAGTCTGGCAGGCTGAAGGTGTCGTGAGCGTGCTGACAGGCACAGAATTATTACACAATAATTGTGGTCCGGTGGTCGCTGATGAGCCGATTATTGCAACCGATACGGTTAGCTTCTTTGGACAGGTAATTTTTGTAGTGGTGGCAAAAACCTATCAACAGGCTCAGCAAGCAAGCCGATTGGCGAAAGTAACCTATGAAGCGTTAGAACCTATTTTGACTATTGAGCAGGCAATAGCACGACAATCTTGGATACTGCCACCTGTACAACTCACCGCAGGCGATGCCAATGCAAAACTTGCCGTTGCTCCTTATCGATTACAAGGGATGGCCCAAGTCGGCGGACAAGAGCATTTTTATCTCGAAGGGCAAATTTGCTATGCCTACCCAAAAGAAGAGGATATGCTTCAAGTGCTATGCTCAACCCAACATCCCACCGAAATGCAATTACTGATTAGCGAGGCTGTGGGCTATGGCATGCACCAAGTCAGTGTTGAAGTGCGACGCATGGGCGGAGGATTTGGGGGGAAAGAATCGCAATCAGCTCAATGGGCGTGTATTACAGCAATTTTGTCAGTTAAATTGAAACGTCCTGTGAAGCTACGACTTGACCGTGATACTGACATGATAGTCACAGGTAAACGCCATGGCTTTGCTTATCAATGGGACGTGGGTTTTGATGAGCAAGGGATGATTTTAGGCTTATATATTCAGTTAGCCTCTAATTGTGGCTCATCAACAGATTTATCAGGACCAGTAAATGATAGGGCGATTTGCCACGTTGACAATGGCTATTATCTCGATGCGGTCACCATTGACAGTCTACGTTGTAAAACCAATACCGTCTCTAATACGGCCTTTCGAGGCTTTGGTGGTCCACAAGGCATGTTCCCGATAGAGTACATCATGGATGATATTGGATATGCGTTAGATATTGACCCCCTCATTATACGTCAACGTAATTTCTATACCGCTATGTCTGAGCAAGCGGGTATTGATTTTTCTGCAGAAAATATCGACGAAATTGCCCCACGCTCCAAAACCCCTTACGGCACTTATGTTAAAGATAGTATTTTACCTGACTTGGTGAGTAAACTTGCTGAGCATTGCGATTATTTCACTAGACGAGAAACTATCAAGAGCTTTAACGAGCAAAGCCCGATTATCAAAAAGGGCTTGGCATTAACGCCTGTAAAATTTGGTATTTCGTTTAATGCGACACTGTTTAATCAAGCAGGGGCATTGGTGCATATTTATACCGATGGTACAATCTTGGTGAATCATGGTGGCACCGAGATGGGGCAGGGACTATATAGCAAAATCCGCCAAATTGTCGCCCATGAATTTAGCCTTGATTTATCAAAAATTAGATTGTCAGCGACTGACACTGCCAAAGTGCCTAATACCTCAGCTACTGCTGCGTCTAGTGGTACAGATTTAAATGGTAAAGCAGCCCAAGCCGCCTGTATTAATATTCGCAATCGCTTACAAACATTTGCCGCCGAATTAGCGAATACTAAGCCTAGTCAAGTGCAGTTTAAAGATGGATATATTTATGCAAGTGGGCAATCTTGGCAATTTGCTGAATTTATCAAACTCGCTTATCAAGCTCGGATACAACTGTGGGATAGTGGTTTTTATAAAACGCCTGATATCCATTGGAATCCCGTGTTACGTTATGGCAGACCATTTTTTTATTTTGCCTATGGAGCGGCAGCGAGCGAAGTAGCCATAGATACTTTAACAGGAGAAAGTAAAGTGTTACGAGTCGATATTTTACATGATGTCGGTAACTCGATTAATCCTGCGATTGATATTGGACAAATTGAAGGAGGATTTATTCAAGGCATGGGGTGGTTAACGTCTGAAGAACTGTACTGGGTGCCAGAAGGACGCAAACAAGGACATTTATTTACCCATGCACCATCCACTTATAAAATCCCAACTGCTACCGATATGCCGAAAATTTTTAATGTAAATTTGTACGACAACCAAAACCTTGAAAATACTATCCATCGTTCAAAAGCAGTGGGCGAACCCCCTTTTATGTTGGCATTATCGGTATTTTCTGCACTACGTGACGCGGTATCTACAAGTATAACTACCCCAATATTGCAAAATGGTATTAAGGTTAAGCCTTTTTTATCTGCACCTGCGACGCCTGAAGCGATTTTGCAAGCCATTGTCAATGCCAAACAGCATGTGAATAGTCAAACGCATTTATCAAATCTATCAAATCAATAATCTAAAGTTTATATAAATCAATATGATAAATGAATGGATAGACAAGCTTGCATTATGGCTCACACAGAATAGTGACTGTGTATTAGTCACTGTGATGTCAGTGATTGGCTCAGCACCTAGAGAAGTGGGTGCGAGTATGGTGGTACGCCTTACAAATGACCCTCAACAAACAATTGAGAGCGTTGGTAGCATTGGTGGAGGGCATTTAGAGTGGCAATCGCTTAATATCGCTCAGTCGATGTTGAGTAACCAAAGCGAACCATCACTAATTATGGAACGATTTAATCTTGGTGCAAGATTAGGACAATGTTGTGGTGGTCGAGTTCTCGTATTATTTGAAAGAATTAGCCATTTAGATGTCGACTTTTTTAACAATTTTCTTTATCAAACCCAACACGGGCAAACGCTGTCTCGTTATTTATCGTCAAGTGATAAGCATTCAACATGGCAAATCAAAAAAGCAATAGAGACCCAACAGTCTAAAACATGTTATGAGATTATGCATCAAGATGGTTCTTGTTTAAATAATAAAGAAAATACTTGGCAATTCTCTCAAATTATTGAATCTACTCGCTTTCATGTATATTTATTTGGAGCAGGGCACGTTGCTCAAGCATTAGTGAAACTGTTACTTCCACTTGCTGTGAAAGTACATTGGATAGAAACACGAGATTATCAAAATAGGATTGAGAATATTGATTTATCCCATGCTTACTTAGATTATCAAGAAACCGATATTCCTGAAAAACTTATCGAAACCGCTTTACCAAATAGTTTCTTCATTGTGATGACTCATGATCACGGCTTAGATTTTCAGCTTTGCCAAGCTATTCTCAAACGCCAAGTAAAACAACAAGATATTCGCTACTTTGGCATGATAGGCTCAACCACCAAGCGAGCTAATTTTGAACGGCGTCTACTTGCTAGAGGTGTTTCACCAGAGACTTTAACTTCCTTAATCTGTCCGATGGGAATTACGGGTATTCACAGTAAAGAGCCTAATCTCATTGCGATTGCTATTACCGCCCAGTTGTTGCAATACCTTTAAATTAGTTATACCTAGTCATTAATATCTCCTTGCTTTAAATCTGCATTGGCACATAAATTGCTTTTCTATAAATACAATTATTTTTTTATATTGTATACAAATTATGTTAAATAAGGAGCATTTATGAAAATTATTATTATTGGTGCAGGTATTGGTGGCTTGAGTGCGGGGATTGGACTCAAAAAACAAGGACACCAGGTTACTGTTTATGAGCGTGTGGAAAAGATTTTGCCAGTTGGAGCGGCTATTTCGGTTTGGTCAAACGGTGTTAAATGCTTAAACTATCTGGGATTAAACGAGGAAGTCAAAGCATTGGGTGGTGACATGGCGAACCTAGCCTATATTGATGGTTTCACCAATTCGGTGATGACCCAATTTAGTCTACAGCCCTTGGTCGAAGAAGCAGGTCAAAAGCCTTACCCCGTGTCTCGGGCTGAATTACAAGCAATGCTAATGGAAGCTTTTGGTAAAGAGGATGTCAAACTAGGCATCGGCTTAGTCAATATTGAGCAGAATCTAGCCCAAAAAGATAGCAAAGTGACAGCGTATTTCTCCGATGGTTCGTCTGATACTGCTGATTTGTTAATTGGAGCGGACGGTACACATTCATTTACTCGTAAATATATTCTTGGCAAAAAACTCGAGAGACGTTACGCAGGGTATGTGAATTGGAATGGTTTAGTGGAAATTGATGAATCCATCGCACCTGCTGATCAATGGACGACATTTGTAGGTGAAGGAAAACGGGTATCACTCATGCCAATAGCAGGTGGACGGTTCTATTTCTTCTTCGACGTACCATTACCTGTTGGCCTACCCAATGAAAGATATAATTATAAAACGTTATTAAAACAATACTTTACAGGTTGGTGTGAGCCAGTACAAAAACTTATCGACAAAATTGACCCTGCCAAAACTAACCGTGTCGAAATCCATGATATTGAGCCATTTGATACTTGGGTAAAAGGTCGGGTCGTCTTATTAGGGGATTCTGCTCACGGTACAACCCCTGATATTGGGCAAGGTGGCTGTCAAGCCTTAGAAGATTCGATTTATTTAACTCGTTCCTTAGCGATTAATACCAACAGTATTGACGATGCGTTGAAACGTTATGTCGAAGTGCGAGCACCACGAGCCAATCATTTAGTAATGGTCGCTCGCAAACGTTGCGGCGTGACCCATGGGGAAGATCCAGCCGCAACTCAAGCATGGTACGACGAACTTCGCCAAGAAGATGGCAAGCGAATATTACAAGGTATCCTCAATAATATTCAAGGCAATCCTTTAGATTAAAATTAAGAAATTCACTTCAAAAAAACCCTGTTTTAACAGGGTTTTTTTATGGTCAATGATTAAACAAAAAGAAAATTATAGATATTGTATACAATAAAATAATTATTTTATGAAAAATTGTAAAAACTGGCATACTAATTGCTATCCCTTAAAGTAGTAACTAAAGCAGATACCTAGGAAAATCAGAGATGAATATAGCTGAATTTAATCAACTGCCGATGCAACAAGCAACAGAAATCTTAAGAAATTGTGTACAAATATCATCTTGGGGCGAGAATATTGTTGTACATCGTCCATTTATTAATAGCGAGAATCTATATAACTACGCTAAACAGCAAACAGACACTTGGACATGGCAACAAATTAGCGAGGCGTTGGGCAATCATCCTCGAATTGGTGAGAAAAAAGCCATCCAATCCTTGAATGAAAGAGAACAACAATTCTCTAAAAACGAGCAAAGCAACGTTAACCTCACCAATGCAGTGCAGGATGCTCTATATAAAGGGAATGTAGATTATGAAAATAAATTTGGCTTTATTTTTTTGATTCGAGCATTGGGTCGAAGCACTGAAGAGATACTGGCTGAATTAAACCGCCGTCTTAACAATACGCCAGAGCAAGAACAACTTGAAGTTAAAGACCAACTTTCACAAATTGCACTTTTACGATTAAAACAGGAGGTAACTGCATGACTACATTAAGCACCCACATTTTAGACACCACGCTTGGACTACCTGCAAGTAATGTTCAAGTGAGTTTATACCAACTACAAAACGAAATGCCACAGCTACTCAGCCAAGGAATTACCGATGAATCAGGCAGAATCAAGCAGTTTGAATTACCCAGTGATAATCGAGCGTTAGCAATAGGTGAGTATCAATTAGTATTTGCGACAGCTGAGTATTTTGCCAAGAATAAAAGAGCGTGCTTTTATCCGAAAGTGATAATCGACTTTGTTCTTGATGGCACACAAGCTCATTGTCATGTGCCATTGCTGATTAGCTCTTATGGTTTTTCGACTTATCGTGGCAGTTAGACAAAATCTTTAAAAAAAAATGAGAAATAAAAGGAGATTATGATGACTATAAATACATTCACCACTATACGACCTGAAGACGAACAACTCGGTATGACTAAAAACGTGGCTTATGGCTTGCAACACGTTTTAACGATGTACGGCGGTATCATCGCAGTGCCACTTATTATTGGTTCGGCGGCGGGATTAAAACCTGCCGAAATCGGAACACTTATCGCAGCAAGTTTATTTGTGGGGGGATTAGCTACGCTTTTACAAACCCTTGGTATTAAATACTTTGGGGCGAAACTACCTATTGTGCAAGGCGTGTCATTTGCCGGGGTAGCCACTATGCTGGCGATTATTACTACAGGTGGTAGTTTACCTATGGTATTTGGTGCGGTAATGGTAGCATCAGTGGTTGGCTTAATTATCTCACCTTTCTTTTCTCGTTTATTAAGATTTTTTCCGCCTGTGGTGACAGGGTCAGTCATTACCATGATTGGCTTGTCTCTAATTCCCGTAAGTATTCGCTGGATAATGGGTGGTAATCCAAAAGCACCAACATGGGGTGACCCTGGTAATGTTGGGTTAGCATTAGCAACTTTGGGTGTTATTTTATTACTCAGTATCACTCGTAATCCTTTGGTGCGTCGCTTGGCTATTTTGATAGCAATGGCGGTTGGGACAATCATTGCTGCGATGTTTGGTATGGTTGATTTTTCCAAAGTAGGTACAGGAGCATTCTTTGCTATTCCCAATGTTTTCCAATTCGGTGCCCCTGTCTTTGATGTAGCTGCCATTATCTCAATGTGTATTGTGACATTGGTCACCATGACAGAAACGACAGCAGACATTTTGGCAGTTGGTGAAATTGTGGGTACATCTGTTGATGAACGCCGTGTCGCTGACGGTCTGCGTGCAGATTTACTCTCTAGTGCGATTGCTCCAATGTTTGGTTCATTTATGCAAACGGCATTTGCTCAAAACGTTGGTTTAGTAGCTATGACAGGAATTAAAAGTCGTTTTGTGGTGGCAACTGCGGGTGCAATTTTGGTGACTCTAGGTTTATTGCCTGTTTTAGGTCGTGTCGTGGCATCTATACCTATGCCAGTTTTGGGCGGTGCAGGAATCATTCTGTTTGGTAGCGTGGCAGCTAGCGGCATTCGTACGTTATCTAAAGTTAATTATGAAAATCAAAATAATCTCATTATTGTAGCAACTGCCATCTCGATTGGTTTAATTCCTGTGGTGAGCCAAGATTTTTATGAGCATTTCCCAGCATGGGTAAAAACTCTGTTTCATTCTGGAATTAGTTCAACTTGCATCACTGCTATTTTGTTGAATTTATTATTTAACTCTAAATTGTTAGCAAAAAAATCGACTACCCCATTAGCTGACACCGGAACGGCATCAACCTCATCAGCGGTGACTCATTATTAATTTTGAAAACTTTACACTTAATCATCTTTTGGAGGAAACAATGCAACAAACTTATTTAAAACACAAAAATTTATATTGGGCGATCTTAGTAGCTTTGGGATTACCGAGTATGGCGATTGCTACCCCTACCAACAATCCGCCTTTAACCCTAAATCATTTGTCAGGGTTGCAACAAGATTGCACCGTCACCAATAACTCAGTTGACAGTCTTGGTAAAGCCTTTAGCTGTGGTACTGTGAGTGGTGCAATCAAAACCGCCTATTATTCTCTTAATAACGCATATTTTGGTGGAAAAAGCCAAGATACCGTTGCAACAGGCGGTTACATCCGCTATGAAACTGCCCCTTTTTATGGCGTACAAGCAGCCGTTGGTTACGACATCCAACGTAGGCTTGATGATGATAATGGACATGCCGAAGTTAGTGAATTTAAAAATGATAAAGATGGTCTTGCTGAAGCTTATGTAAAATGGCAAAACAATAAAGCGCGTGTCACTGTGGGCAACCAGCGTTTGGATGTTCCATTTTTGGGGGATTACTCCGATTTTCGTATTTTGCAAAACCTGTATCAAGCCGCTGACGTCAAATTGGGTAACAATGATGACTTCATTCGAGCGACCAAAGTGAATAAATTCAAAAGCTATGGCGAAGACGAATTTTATAAAACCAGTCGTCAAAGTGCCGTAAAAGAAACTGATGGTATGTGGTCAGTGGGTGCGGGCAAAAGTTACAAACTTGCCAATGGCAATCAGTTAAAAGGGCAAGTTTGGTATGAAGATTATGATGATTACACCAAACTAGCGTATGCACAAGGCAATTATGCGTTAGCCAATCATCCATTAAAGCCTGAGTTTGCCGTGCAATACATCACAGGCAAAGACCAAGGGAAAGCGTTAGAAGGCAACGTCGATAGCCAAATGTATGGGGCTATGCTTAGTCTAAAACCTACAAGCAATGCAACTGTCAAACTGGCGTATGACCGCATTCAACCACAAAGTGACGCTTATCGTAATGGAGCATTATTGACACCTTATAGCACAAACACCTCATCGAGTGTGATTTTTGCTCAGCCGTTTTTTACCAGTACCCAAGACTTGGGGGCAGGTAATGCTTATATGATTGGCGTGGATGGCAAATATGACGACCAAACCAACCTTGGGGCGAGATTGTCTTATATGGATTTAAAAGAAAGCAAAAACGTCGATAGCCGTGACCAAACTGAGTTGATGGTGTATGGCATCCATAATTTCTCAGGTAAATTAAAAGGGCTTAGTATCAGCAACTTTGCAGGGATTCAGCATTCACCCCGTTTTGATGGACGAGAAAACTTTTGGCAAAACCGTTTAATGTTGTCTGTGAAGTTTTAAACAATTGATTGCCAAGGAGAGCTATTGGAATTCATGACATAGGGATATAACAATATTAGGAAATAACAATCATAGGATAATATTTCAAAACACTCAAATAATAAAAAACTTTTATAACAATACTAAAAACCCATTAAGTCTAAATTCTTAATGGGTATTATTTTTGATTAACCTTAGCAAAATAGGTATAAAAAAGGGCATATTTATCATGCTCTTTTTTCCTAAATTATTTTCTCATAACTGGGATATTAAAATTCTACCTGCACTTGCCACTCATTAATATCCAATTCAATACAATTTATGCCTTCACCACCCACTCTGTCGACCACTAAAAATTGACAAACTTGATTTAAAGCCAAAAGCGGATGATGCCATGTACCAGCATGATATTGCACCCCTTGGTAATGACGAGCATAAAATGCGTGTAACTCATCAGCCGATTTTGGCTCATCACCTGCTTTGGCAACTACAACCAAATAATCTTGTTTATCCAAGCTAAAAAAAGCTTGAGAACCAAACGGATGATATTCCATCACTGACAGTACCGCAGGCAATGCGCGTGGCTGTGCCAAAAAGATGCTAAGTCCAACACTCCCATCATCATGGCTGACAGTGGCAATTTGGTGATGACGCTCGGCAAAGCCTTGATTGATAGTAAAGCGATTTTGTGGTGTTGCTTCATTATCTTTATACAGCTCGATGACATCGCCAAACGGAGCAAAATCCGCTTTGGTCAACGGTTTGGCGGTTAGAGTAGTAGTTATATGTTTTGTCATATTATCCATTACCTTTAAGCAATTTTACCAAACAATTTAATTCGGCTAATCCCCCCATCAGGAAAAATATTGACTCGTACATGAGTAATCGGTTTCTTCAGCACAATCTCGTTAAACTCATGCATACTATCGGCACTCAATTGCTGAGACTCAAGCAAGGTTTCCCAAAACATACTTTGGGTAATAAGAGCTTGCCTGGGCAAATCGGGAGCATATACAGCTTGAATCGATACTTTGTCAGGGAAATTACCTTTAAAAAATGCGGTATCGACCACGATTTTATTGACAATACCTGCTTGTCCTAACTTTAGAATACACCAGTCATTTCCTGGCTCACGACGGCGACGAGTCTCCCAACCTTCACCCATGTTTGGGGCTTTATTGGGTAGTAACAGATTACTTGCTTTACCAAAGTGGGCGTCGTTCCACGCAATCGCTTGACCGCCATTTAACGCACTTACCAAATCAATATCACCTTGAGAATCAGTTGTTTCGGCAAAGACAATTTCACCGTACACACGCAAACGAGCAACACCACCATCAGGATAAATGCTTAAGCGAATATGGGTAATTACACTGTCTGTGTTTTCACTTGCGATATAATGATGAGAATTACCTTGAAGGCTTACCATATTGGTGAGCGGTTGCCAGCTTTGTTGTGTCCAAAAATCTGCATTTTCATTATCATTAGCTTGTTCAAGCTTGATACCTTCAATTTGACATGCAGGCGGAAAGTTACCCGTAAAGTTGCTAGTATCAATGTCAAAACCTTGAATTTTGGCAGGTTTGGCAAGCTTAATTACCAAATAATCATTACCTAAATGGCGTTTACGACGGGTTTCCCAACCGTCCATCCATTTGCCATTGTCATCATATTTGCCGACGATAAATACTGCAGGTTCAGCATTTAAGATTCGTTCCTTAACCGCAAAAAACTCATCACTGGCAAATAACGCTTTTGCTCCAAGGCGGTCATCAGCAACGTTAATCAGATTGGTAAAATCGGGTAAAACTGGGGTCTCAATTACAGAAGGTTCGCTCATTTATTAATCCTTGAAGTCCATTAAAATAACCAATTAAATGTGTTTTCGCTGGTCGCTGGGTGCTGTTCGTACCAATGTTTGGCGATTTCATCACGACGGCAAATCCATACATCAGGCTTACTGGTGATATAGTCGATGAATTTTTTAAGAGCGACAATACGTCCTGCACGACCAATCATGCGACAATGTAAGCCAATCGATAGCATTTTTGGCGTTTCTTGTCCCTCTTCATACAGAGTATCAAAACTATCTTTTAAATATTGATAAAACGGCTCAGCATTGGTATAACCTGGGCTCGATGCAAAACGCATATCATTGGTTTCAAGCGAATAAGGAATAATAAGCTGTGGACGAGTGAAAATTTTGTCGCCTTCAGTCACTCGCACATTGAGCCAGTAGGGAAGTTCATCAGCATATGAATCTGAGTCATACTGATATCCGCCTTGAGCCACTACTAATTCACGAGTATTGGGACTATCTCGTCCTGTGTACCAACCGATGGGTTGAAAACCCATCATTTTTTTAAAGATTTCAGTAGCGTCGGCAATATGGCGAGCTTCAGTTTGTCTATCCATCATTTGATGATTGACCCAACGTAAACCATGACTGGCAACTTCGTGCCCATATTCGAGCACTCTTTCTAAAATATGGGGCGTACGAGCAACCGACATGGCACAAGAAAAGGTCGTTAGCTTTAAATCATGGGCTTTAAACAAATCCAGCACCCGCCACACGCCGACACGGCTACCATATTCAAATGCTGACTCCACTGATTGATGGCGATTAGGAAAAATCTGTGTGCCCAAAATATCTGACAAAAACATCTCAGAGCCAGCATCGCCGTGCATGACTGCATTTTCTGCCCCTTCTTCAAGGTTTAGCACAAACTGCACCGCAATTTTTGCCCCATTTTTCCAGTTGGCTTTGGGCGGATTGTCGCAATACCCCTTCAAATCTCGGGGATAATGCGGTAGGTCAATGGGGGTAACGTGCTTAAATTGCGGTGTGGACATAGTCGCTCCTAATGATAAAAACTGCGAATTTATTTATCGCCTAGTTTGTTAAATAATTCGTTAAAATTTGGCGGTTGTTTGGGTTGTGGCTCAATCAGTAACTGCTCGGCAAGTTCGGATAAATGTTCTGCCATATCATTTTTAAGTAACGCTTTATCGGTCTGTTGTAGCAGTTTGATTAAATCAAAATGGCAATGATTATCACATTGCATGGTCGTCGGATTGCTATACATGGCAATGGCAAGCGACGTGCGAGCAATCAGTTGCTCAATTAAAGTAATCAAAGTCACATTGTCGGTAAATTTGGCAAGTTGAATATGAAAATCGCCTGAGAGTTTATTGGCAAGTCCGTACTCGGCTTTGCGTAATGCCACCATTTCAGCATCACAAATTTTATTTAACGTATTAATTTGGGACGTGTTTAGCGGTAACTCTAATAAATCAATCACCCCAAGTTCCAAAATTTTACGGGTGGTAAAAATTTCATTAACTTGCGGTTTGCCCATTGACGCCACAAAACAACCCCGATTCGGTAATTGCACCACTAACTGCTCATAAATCAATCGTTGTAGAATCTTACGCACTCGAGTACGGCTAACATTAAAACTTTTTGCTAATTCATCTTCAGGCAAATGCGTGTCAGGCTTGAGATAATGCTCGTGAATCGCCCGAAATAGCATTTGGTACATTTGGTCATCAGTGGTTTTGGTTGAGTCGCTCATAATAATTGCCTTAAAAAGTGAAAAATCTAAGTCTGTTTAACCACTATTATGCACCGAAACGATGCAAGTCTCCCAAAAATGGCTTAGCAATTGGGAACGCCAAATCACCATGCTTACTGGTTTTTAAATTCATACCGACCATTGCTTCAATCAGTTTCACTGCACTTTTTACCCCATCAATCACAGGAATACCCACCGCTTGCTCAATCGTATCAGTCAAATGGGACATCCCACCACAGCCCAACACAATCGCCCCTGCACCATTATCACGGGCTTGTATTGATTTGCTGATTATTGCTTTGAGTGCGGTGTCATCTTCTAAGGCGAGTACAGGCAAATCGACTGCCAGTACTTGAGGGCAAAGATGTCTATAGCCGTATTGTTGAAGCAAATGTTTAGCGATAATTACGGTGCGTTGTAGGCTCGTTACTACGGCAAACTGCGTACTTATCATGCTTGCCATCACAAAGCCAGCTTGAGCAATGCCAATCACAGGTTTGTCGGTCAGTTCTCTCACTGCCCAGATATTGGGGTCACCAAAACACGCCAAAATCATGCCGTCCGCCCCTTCACTATCCGCCTTTCTTACTTCTTCAGCAACTCCGACAATGCTCATCGCTTCATCAAAATGCGACTCAATCGACACAGCTCCATGTTTTGGCGTTCTACCGACGATTTCTGTGCTTGCATTAGCAACAGCTTGAGCACTCTCCTGCATCTGCTCGGTCATGTGTTGACTGGTGTTGGGGTTGATTAAATGGATTTTCATAGCAAACCTACGATTAAAATTTTTCAGTAATTGTATACAATAATATTTTATATTTCAAATTAATTATTTTATATGTAGAAAAGCTTATTTCAATTTCTATGCCAAAAACAGCGTATTATCAACATTATAAAATATGTGGCATGAATATTGCTCGTTAAATCGTACGTTATGTAATTTAATATTAGACTTTATTGTATACAAATAATCATTGAAGTTAGTGGCATCACAAAAGGAGTAAGTCATGCTCGACAAATCTGCCATCATCGCCCAAACTCCATCTAGACCTATCATATCTCAGTATGGTACGGTGCATCAGTTACCAACTGGCTATAGCGACCGCTTATATAATGAAGACCTTGCTCCATTAGTGGCGGGTAAAGACCGAAGCAGTCGCCAAGATTGGAACTGGTACAACATCTTTGCCTTTTGGATGTCAGACGTGCATAGCGTGGGTGGTTATGTGTTTGCAGGTAGTTTGTTTGCGTTGGGGATTCAAAGTTGGCAAGTGCTGTTGGCATTAATTGTCGGCATCATGATTGTGCAAGTCCTGTGCAATCTAGTGGCAAAACCTAGCCAACAAGCGGGCGTACCATATCCAGTGGCATGTCGTATGCCGTTTGGGGTATTTGGGGCAAATTTGCCTGCGATTATTCGTGGTTTAATTGCGGTAGCATGGTATGGGGTACAAACTTTTTTGGCTTCAAAATCACTAGAAATTATCTTGCTATGGGCAATGCCAAGCTTGAAAAGCTTAGAACAAACCAACTTGCTTGGGCTAAATTTGCTCGGTTGGCTCGCCTTCATGGTGATGTGGGTACTTCAAGCTTTGGTGTTTTGGCGAGGAATTGATACCATCAAAAAATTTATCGATTGGGCAGGACCTGCGGTGTATGTAGTGATGCTTGCGTTAATGTGTTGGATTGTCAATCGTGCAGGATTAGCAAATATCAATTTAAACTTAGCTGAAGTAAAATATCATGGCATGGATTCTATTTTACCAACGATTACGGCGATTGCCTTAGTGGTGTCGTACTTTTCAGGACCGATGCTCAATTTTGGAGATTTTGCTCGCTATGGCAAAAGCTACGATGACGTCAAAAAAGGCAATTTTTGGGGGTTGCCGATTAACTTTACCTTATTTGCGTTGGTCACTGTGGTGATTACGTCTGGTACTATTCCTGTATTCGGGAAAATGCTGACTGATCCGATTGATACCGTCGCCCGCATTGATAACGTGGCAGTTATGCTTTTAGGGGCGTTAACCTTTGTGACAGCGACAATTGGCATTAATATCGTGGCTAACTTTGTTGCCCCTGCGTTTGATTTTTCTAACGTATCACCCAAAAACATCAGCTTTCGCATGGGTGGCTTTATTGCAGCGATTGGTGCAGTGTTTATCACGCCTTGGAACTTATTTAATTCACCACAAGTGATTCATTATACCCTTGATATTTTAGCTGCCTTTATCGGTCCACTATTTGGGATTTTGCTGACTGATTTTTATCTCATCCGTAAACAAGAGATTAAAGTGGATGATTTATACACTACTGACCAAAGCGGTGCTTACTGGTATAGCAACGGCTGGAATCCTAAAGCGGTAATGGCTTTAATCCCTGCGGTAGTGGTGGGTGTGGCGATTACCTTGATGGGCTTAAAAGAGTTGGCGGATTTTAATTGGTTTATTGGGTGTGGTCTAGGTGCAGTCATGTATTATATATTGATGCCAAAAACCAATAATCATTAAAAATTGAGATCAGCACAGAAAACGGAAAAAATAGGACTGTCAGGACTTTTGTCGATTATTTTTAACTATCTTTTACTTGTCTAAAAAACGGTCGTTTTTTAGATATCTCATTCTGGGCAAAAAATAAGGGCTTTTAGCCCCCAGCCTTGTATAGCAAGTCGTCAATCAAACAAATGCCAACTATTCTTAACAGCAAAAGTTTTTAATGAGCAACGCGCAGTAGCACTTGGGGTTCAACTTTTGCAATTTTCAGCA
>NZ_JBIQEC010000002.1:0-189258 GCF_045370505.1 Moraxella sp. 179-F 1C4 NHS
TGGCGACTTGATGATATCGATAAGCTATTCTTCTACTTTATGTGGATTTGTGGTAGTTTTTAATTTCTTTTACTATAAATGACAACTTTTGCACTTTCACCCACTGCCGTAGCAATGCAACAACCAGCTGCAGAGCCGTATGTTAAAGATCCTGTGTTACTCAAAAAAGCCGCCAAAGCCAGTTTTATTGGTAACTTTGTCGAGTGGTTTGATTACGCATCGTATGGCTATTTTGCCACTGTCATCGCTAGCGTATTTTTTGCTAAAACCGATCCAACCGTCGCATTGATGTCAACTTATGCAATTTTTGCGTTATCTTTTATTGTCCGTCCGTTTGGAGGTATTTTTTGGGGACATATTGGCGATAAATACGGTCGAAAAGCGGCTTTATCTTGGTCGATTTTGATTATGTCGGGTGCTACCTTCTTAATCGGATTGTTGCCAAGCTATGCCACCGTTGGTATCTTAGCGCCTGTGTTGTTGTTATTGTTACGCATGATTCAAGGTTTTTCAGCCTCAGGAGAGTATGCAGGGGCATCAGCATTTATGGCAGAGTATGCGCCGCCCGACAAAAAAGGGTTTTATACCAGTATCGTACCTGCCAGTACATCGGCAGGTCTATTACTGGGCTCACTGATTGCGGCAGCTATGACCGCCTTTATGGATGCTGACTTTGTACAAACTTGGGGCTGGCGTATTCCGTTTTTATTGGCTGCACCACTGGGTCTAGTGGGTCGATATATGCGCTTGAATCTTGAAAAAACCCCGGCTTTTAAGGCTTTTGAAGAAAGCACCATTGAAAAACCGGTGCCAATCAAAAATTTGTTTGCCAACCATAAAAAAACCTTGTGCATTGCGTTTATGTTATGTAGTTTGAATGCGGTGGCTTTTTACTTAATCCTAAGCTATATGCCGACTTATTTATCGACCCAAATGCACATCAATGAAACGCAGTCGCTGCTAGCTGCCTCTATTTCATTAGTCGCTTATATCGGTATGATTTTCACCATGGGTAAACTGTCAGACAAATACGGTCGGAAAACCATGCTGATCATCGCATCTGTGTTGTTTATCGCGTTGACAGTGCCGTTGTTTCATATGCTAAGCCTGGGTGGGTTTTTAACCATTGTGTTGATTCAACTGGTGTTCTCGCTGTTATTATCCGTCAATGACGGTACACTACCGGCATTTTTAAGTGAGATTTTCCCAGTCGAGGTGCGTTATTCAGGTTTTGCTTTCACCTTTAACTCAGCCAATGCCCTACTTGGTGGCACAACCCCCTTGATGGCAACTTGGTTAATGAGTAAAACAGGCAGTCAAATCGCGCCAGCTTGGTTATTGGTGATAGCAAGCGTAATTGCGCTGGCAGCAACGGTGATGTATAAAAAATCCGATAGTGTGTCTATTTTAGAAAAACGTTAGAAAAATAATCGATTAACCACGGTTATCAATAACCCCATCAAGTTTATTTAAGTTTTTTCCCAAAGTGGTTTTAGCCAACCTTGTTTGCTAGAATCACTTTTTTTATCCCCCATTTTTTAGGAATTGCCAGTGACTCGTAAACCCGCTTTCGCTACCAACCAATCCCCTAACACGCGCAATCATGCGACGATGGGTGGCTTGCAAGTCATTGTGGCGGCTATCTGTTGGGGCACGCTGGGTATCTTTACCACCTATCTACATCAACTGGGTTTTGATAGTGTGCAAATTGCCATTTTAAGAGTGGTGACCGCTGCTATGATGCTACTGATATTATTGCCATCGTTGTGGACGTCTATTAGGCGGTTATCGGTCGGCGAGATATTACAGTTGAGTTTGCAATCGTTGATTGGTGTGTTAGGCATGACGGTTTGCTATTTTATCGCGGTCAATTTTGTGGGGGCGGGCATTGCGGTATCGCTACTATATACGGCGCCGATTTTTAGTTTGGTACTGGCATTTTTTTTATTAAAAGAACCGATAACAAAAAAATCATTTACCTTAGCTTGCATCGCGGTATTGGGCGTGGCACTGACAACGCTCAGTGAGAACTTTACATTGAGTTGGGGGATTGTGTTTGGTCTATTGTCTGGGGTGTGCTATTCACTGTATGGCATTTTAGGCAAAAAAGCCTTACACAAACACTATCCGCCGACCTTGGTGTTTTTTAGCTCAGTGGTGATTAGTGCCATGGCTTTATTATTTCTACCGATGACCTATCAAACCTATGCCAAAGCATTCAGCATGCCTGTCATCACTTGGTTGTGGGTGATGGGGCTCAGCCTAGTGGGTACCGTGATTCCGTTTTTCTTGTATATGTCAGCCTTACATAAACTCCCTGCGACCAAAGCCTCGGTATTCACCGTGTTTGAGCCGTTTACCGCGATTGTATTGTCGATCGTATTACTGCACCAATCGCTTAATGGCATGCAGTACTCAGGGATGATATTAATCCTTTTAGCCACCCTCCTAAACTCTATTAAACTGCCCTTGCAGCGGCATCGGCAACTGACAGAAGTCGATACTCAAGTCTAATAACAGCCCAAACCGTGTAAACATCCCTGATTTGGGCTTCAGCATGTTGGTATCAATGTTATATCCATATTGGTATCAAAGCTCACTGCACCAATGTGGCACAGCCCTTGCATTCTATAAAACCATATATTTTTCATATAGTTAGATAGATATGGCTTGGCACTCAGTCCTTACTTTAGCTTTTGACGCCCAACATGCGGGTGAGCATGCGCGCACCAATTTGGTACAACGCCACCACCAAGGCGCCTTGCGGGTACAAAAAGCCTTGTATCCTGAAAGCGGTGAACAGCAAGGTATTTGTCATGTCATCATGCTGTATCCGCCTGCTGGCATCGCCTTAGGCGATAAACTCGATATTGACATTGGCGTAAAACATCACGCCCACGCTGTGATTACCACGCCCGGGGCAAATAAATGGTACGGCAATTTACCAAGTTACACCGCTAACAAGCAAACCGATGATAGCCCATCAGCCAAAAAAAACCAAGAAACCAAAAAAAACCAAGAAACCAAAAAAAACCAAGAAACCAAAAAAAACCAAGAAACTCAAGAAAATTCAAATGGTTATGCTGCGCAAAATGTCACGGTTTATCTGCAAGATGACAGCCGTTTTGAATGGCTACCGCAAGAAAACTGTTTTTATAACGCAAGTTTTGCCCATGCTACCAATCAGTTTTTTATCAGCCCAGCTGCCAGTATTATCGCTTGGGAAATTAACCTGTTAGGGCGAGAGCATCATGGCGAGCGCTATAGTGCAGGCGAGATGCGGTTATCAAACCTATTTTGGCGCGTGGATGAGCAGCCCAAATTGCTGCTTGCTGATACCTTACATCACTGTGCCGAACGCGATTGGTTTGGCTCACCCGTGGGTCTAAATAATCACAGTGTCTTTGCCAGCTTATGGGTTGTGCCAAGTGTTGATGCGCAAAAACAGCTGATTGACTGGGTCAAGCAATTACGATTATTTATCGACCACCACCATTTGCCTGTCTCTTGCACCCAAACAGGGGAGGTGATGATTATTCGCTATTTAGGGGATGACGTTCGCCAATGTTTTGACAGTTTTGGTGCAGTTCGTGGTGAAATTCGCACTTTAATGTGGCAACAAGTCAGTCATTTGCCCCGAATTTGGGCAACTTAGTGGCAGTGAAGGTCTAATTTTTAACACTAAAAAATAATTGGAGTAACCCATGCATTTAACCCCCGCCGAAAAAGATAAATTACTTATTTTTACCGCAGGATTGGTTGCCGAACGCCGCAAACAACGTGGCTTAAAACTTAACTATCCAGAAGCAATAGCCTATATCAGTATGTTGGTACTCGAAGGGGCAAGAGAGGGCAAAACAGTGGCACAGTTGATGGGCGAAGGCACCACGTGGCTTAGGGTTGAGGATGTGATGGATGGCATCGCTGAGATGATTGACGATGTGCAAGTGGAAGCAACCTTTCCAGATGGTACCAAACTGGTGACCATTCACCAACCGATTGTGTAATTTAAACAGTATAAGGGGTAAACCATGAAAGTTGGCGAATATAAGCTAAAAGACCAAGCCATTATCCTGAATGAAGGGCGCGCCGTCCAAACTATTTTGGTCAAAAACACCGGCGACAGACCGATTCAAATCGGCTCTCACTACCATTTTGCCGAAGCCAATGACGCACTGGCGTTTGACCGTGACAAGGCGCTCGGGTTTCGCTTAAATATCTTATCGGGTACGGCAGTGCGCTTTGAGCCCGGGCAAGCGCGGACAGTTGAACTGGTCGAGTTTGGTGGCAACAAGGCGATTTTTGGGTTTGCTGGGCGGGTGATGGGGCAAGCCACCGCATCTGTGGATACCGCAAGTTTGCCAAAATCACAAAAATCCGTACCTCGCCAAATGTATGCCGAGCATTTTGGCTTAACCGTGGGGGATAAACTGCGTCTTGCTGATACCGAGCTGTGGCTCGAAGTGGAAAAAGACTTTACCAGCTATGGTGAAGAGGTCAAATTTGGTGGTGGCAAAGTGATTCGTGATGGCATGGGGCAAGGGCAGCGCCCATTTGCTGAGGTGGCTGATACCGTGATTACCAACGCGCTTATTTTGGATTATACCGGGATTTATAAAGCCGATGTGGCAATAAAAGACAGCCGAATTTGGGCGATTGGCAAGGCGGGCAACCCCGATGTTCAATCCAATGTCACCATCGCCATTGGCGCAAGCACCGAGATTATTGCAGGTGAAGGCAAAATTTTGACCGCGGGCGGGATTGACACCCATATTCACTTTATCGCGCCACAGCAAGCGGAGGTTGCCTTGATGTCTGGGGTAACCACCATGATTGGCGGTGGTTCAGGGCCTGCCCAAGGCACGCTTGCCACCACATGCACCAACGGCAAATACCATATCGAAACCATGCTCAAAGCCCTTGATGATATGCCCATGAACATTGGGCTACTAGGCAAAGGCAATGTCAGCTTGCCGCAGCCGATTGTCGAGCAAATCGAAGCAGGCGTGGTCGGGCTAAAACTGCATGAAGACTGGGGCACCACGCCGCAAGCGATTGATAACTGCTTGAGCGTTGCCGAAGAGTATGATGTGCAAGTGGCGATTCATACCGATACGCTCAACGAAAGTGGCTATCTAGAAAGCACGCTAAACGCCTTTAAAGATCGCTGTATTCACACCTTTCACACCGAAGGCGCAGGCGGCGGGCACGCCCCTGATATTTTGCGGGCGATTGGCGAGCCGCATGTGTTGCCGTCTTCGACCAACCCCACACGTCCGTTTACTATCAACACCATTGATGAGCATCTCGACATGCTGATGGTGTGTCACCATTTGAGCCCTGCGATTGCCGAAGATATTGCCTTTGCTGAGAGCCGTATCCGCCAAGAAACCATCGCCGCTGAAGATATTTTGCACGATTTGGGGGCAATCTCGATGATGAGTAGCGACTCGCAAGCGATGGGACGGGTGGGCGAGGTGATTATCCGCACTTGGCAAACGGCGGATAAAATGAAACGCCAACGCGGATTTTTAGCACCCGATACAGTGAGCCAAAATGCGTTTAACATTCAGCTTCATGACATCGACCCAGTGACCGAAGATACAGTGACAGAAAATGACAATTTTCGCATCAAACGCTATATCGCCAAATATACCATTAATCCTGCCATTACCCACGGTATTGCCGAGGAAGTCGGTTCGGTGGAAGTCGGTAAATGGGCGGATTTGGTGCTATGGTCGCCCAAATTCTTTGGGGTCAAACCTGACACGATTTTAAAAGGTGGTAGCATCGCCGCTTACCCGATGGGCGATATCAATGCCTCCATCCCAACCCCGCAGCCGGTGCATTATCGTCCGATGTTCGCAAGCCTTGGCAAAGCCATCCACCAAACCAGTATCACCTTTGTATCCAAAATCGCCTTTGACAACAATATCCAACACAAGCTCGGCTTGCAAAAAGTGATTCGCCCTGTGCAGGGTATTCGTAACATTCGCAAAAAAGATATGCGGTTAAATAGCTATTGCCCTGAGATGTCGATCAACCCAGAAACCTATGAAGTGCGGGCGGATGGTCAGCTTCTCACTTGTGAGCCGTCGGCCGTACTACCAATGGCACAGCGGTATTTCTTATTTTAAATGGGATTTTAGCTATGAATGCCAATGTGATGGCTAGAACCGAACAATCTCATCTACTCTGTGATGAATGTGACAGTGAGTTTTTTAACAATGTATCGCCAATGAAAAATCTTTGCCCAAACTAATCGCATTTACTGTATGGGCTTAACAACTGTGAACATCAATTTAAAGAGGGTCGCTGTCAAAAATGCGGTTGTCATGGGCAAACTTCTAAGTAGGTAGAAAATTTAATAAAGGATAATAATGAAAATTTATAATCAGCGGGTGCAACTGTTAACTCACCAACAGCAAGCCGATTTGGTCAACCAACAAGCAAACGGGCAGTTTTTGCAGCTCGATTTTGACACACGCCAGCGGTCACGCTTTCGAGCAACCCTGCAAAATGGTGAAGCGGTCGGTATCGACCTGCCACGCACAGGTACGCTCAAAGATGGTGATGTGGTACAAAACGAGTCAGGCGACATCATACAAATTTTTGCCAAACCGCAAACCCTCACCAAAGTCACCGCCGACAATCCTTTTGAACTGATGCGCGGGGCGTACCATTTGGGCAATCGTCATGTACCACTGATGCTCGTTGAGCAGGGTCAAGCGCAGCATGCCTTATACTTTGAGCCCGATTATGTGCTTGCCGATATGCTGGTGAAATTAGGCTTGACGGTGAGCGAAGTGGCGCACGCTTTTGAACCCGAAACAGGGGCGTATGGGCATGGCGGGCATTCACATGGGCATGATAATCGGTTAAGCCATGCCGACACGCAAAGCACAATCGTCGGCGATTTAACCAAAGCCACGTTTTTTTTATGAAAACGATGACAACAACATCGCACCTCACACAGACGACACCGCCACAACAATTGCTTAAGCTGATGATGCTGGCGTCGAGCAATTTGCCGATTGGTAGTTATACCTATTCCCAAGGCGTGGAGTCTGCCATTGAGCAAGGCTTTATTCATGATGAAGCCAGTAGTTTGGCGTTTTTGCAGGCGTATCAACAAGAGGTCTTACTCAATTTTGAATTGCCGCTGATGGCAAGTATGATGCACTTGTCAGCGCAAACAACTCACGATAGCTTGGTGGATAGTTTAGCCAATTTTTATGGGGCAAGCCGTGATAGCCATGAGTTTTTATTAGAGAGTCAACAATTGGCACAGGCATTTTGTGCCTGGCTCGATGGTGTGCTCGACCTTGCGATGCCACAAGATTGGATAGCGCAAGGCTATTTACCCTTATTCGCTCGCTTGGCATACTTTTGGCAACTGCCGATAGCCGATAGCCTGACGACCTATGCGTTTGCTCAAATGGAAAATCTGACCTTGGCGATTGTCAAAACCTTACCGCTGGGACAAATGGCAGGTCAACGAATTATTTGGCAATTGGGGCAAGCGATGGATGAACCGATTGCCAAGCTTTGTCAAACGCAAGCCAGCAAAGTCAAAACGGCATTGACAGCCATTCAGCATCCGCAAACGGTTATGGCTAAGCTAAAAGACATTGCGCCACAATTTTTACAGGCACAGCAGCATGCCCAAACATTACTGATTTTAATCAACCACTTGCAACTATCAGCGTCTGTACCGTCGTTGGCAGAATTATCCTGTCATCATGAACAACAATATAGTCGTCTGTTTCGTTCCTAAAACCCCTGTCTTTAATATCATTCACAAGGAAACTCCATGACTGGCTTTACCCAAAAAACCCCAACCCAAGAGCCTCGCTTATCCCCGTTACGCCTTGGCATTGGCGGGCCTGTTGGCTCTGGCAAAACCGCTTTGACCTTGAGTCTGTGTCGCCGTCTCAAAGATGTGTACAACATGGCGGTGATTACCAACGATATTTATACCAAAGAAGATTCGGAGTTTTTGACCCGCCACGATGCCATGCCCGCTGAGCGGATTATTGGCGTGGAAACGGGCGGCTGTCCGCACACAGCGATTCGTGAAGATGCGTCGATTAATCTTAATGCCGTAGCTACCTTGCAAAATCGCTTTGACGGTCTTGAGCTGATTATCATTGAGTCGGGCGGTGATAACTTGGCGGCGACCTTTAGCCCAGAGTTGTCGGATTTGACCATTTATGTGATTGATGTGAGTGCAGGCGACAAAATCCCCCGCAAAGGTGGACCCGGGATTACCAAATCAGATTTACTGATTATCAATAAAACCGACCTTGCGCCACTCGTGGGCGCGGATTTGTCGATTATGGACAAAGACGCCAAAAAAATGCGCGGCGATAAGCCGTTTGTGTTTAGCAACATGAAAACTCAAGACGGTTTGGATGACATTATCAAATTTATCCAACAACAAGGCATGCTAAGAGCGCTAGAGATTCCGTCACAGCCTGTCCAACATTTGCCAAGCTCAAGCGAAAATATGTAAAAAATGCGATAAAATCAAGGAGACATAATGAAAACTTTAACCCAAAAAACGACCCAAAAAACGGCGTTGGCAACTGCGCTTTTTAGTCTTTCAAGTGTGGCAGTGGCGCATGTCGGTCATGGTTTACCCCATCATGCAAGTGCAAGTTCGGTAGATTTAATGGCTGCCGTCACCGCAGGACTTATGCACCCAATTTCAGGTCTTGACCACGTGGTGCTTGCAGTTGGCATGGGCATGGTGTTTGCGCGTCACAAAAAACTGGGTCTAGGCTTATTGGTGACAAGCTTACTGTCAGGCTTTGCTTTGGTGCAACTATCTCATGTGGCGATTGGCTCATCGATTATTGAAGGTGCGATTTTGCTATCGGTGGTGTTGACAGCGATCGCAGTTTTGGCGCAGCGCACCAAGATAGCACAAGCGAATCAAAAAAGCTTTTCGCTCATGATGGCGATCAGCTTATTTGGTTTGACACTATTTCATGGTATGGCGCATGCCGTGGAGATGCCAGTCAGTAGCGTGAGTCAAGGGTTTGGCTTAGGCATGATAACCGCGATGTCCGCCTTGTTTGCTGTGGGTGCAGGGGTGATGAATTGGGTAAAAGCACAAGCCCATGCGCATCCCAAGCTGTCTTGGCTACCTTCAATCATGGCGGCATTGGGCATGGCACTGGTCTTGGCTAACTAGCGATTAAATAGGGATTAACAACATTTTTGATAAAAAGTGCAAGCTGTCTGGCTTGCACTTTTTTTATGCAACAAATTGGGTACTGTCATAAAGACATTGGCGATAAAGCGTTATTTAGCGACAATTAATGCTAGGTCAATGCCATAGGAATGCTAGAGCAATGCCATAGGAACGCTAGATGAATGGTAATAGTGCAAAAAACCATTCCAGTTCATCAGATTGGTGAAATCGCTAAGGTCGCCAAAGTTTGCCCATTTTTTACCTAGTAGCAGCATTCATCCAATAGGCGATTGTTTGAGATAAATTTTTTTAATCTTATCAACTTAAAATTTTGATTTAATTGATAAAATTTTCAAAAATAGCTTTTAATATGCAGATTGGCACACTAATTGAATTGTCATTATAGTCAGTTAAGACAACCAGCAACCGATAGCCAAAGCCTATCCGTTACGCTCTACCTTAAAACGGCAATCCATCTATTTTAGGAGTGACACATGTTAGACAAAAAAACCACCGAGCTAACCACGACTGAGCGTCAATTAAGCCGTCGTGCATTTGGCAGATCCTTGGTTGCCCTAGCGGTAACGGGCAGTATGATGTTGACAGGTTGTTCAAAACCGCAATCATCAAGTGATGCCAAACCAGCCAGTGGCACGTCAACCACTGCTGCCACCGGTAGTGCACCTGCCCCTAGCAATGGTGATACCATCAAAGTGGGTATCTTGCATTCACTCTCAGGCACCATGGCAATTTCTGAAACATCGCTCAAAGACACCGCATTGATGGCGATTGATGAAATCAATGCCAAAGGTGGGGTGATGGGCAAAAAACTTGAGCCTGTGGTTGTCGACCCTGCCTCAGACTGGCCATTGTTCGCCGAAAAAACGCGCCAACTGCTGACACAAGACAAAGTCGCGGTTATCTTTGGTTGCTGGACATCGGTTTCTCGTAAATCCGTGTTGCCTGTGGTTGAAGAATTAAACGGCTTATTATTCTACCCTGTGCAGTATGAAGGACAAGAGCAGTCCAAAAATATCTTTTATACTGGCGCCGCGCCAAACCAACAAGCCATTCCTGCGGTTGAATACTTGATGTCACCAGAAGGCGGCGGTGCCAAACGCTTTGTGCTATTGGGTACTGACTATGTGTACCCCCGTACCACCAATAAGATTTTACGGGCGTTCTTAAAGTCTAAAGGCGTGGCAGATAGCGACATTATGGAAGAATATACCCCATTTGGCTTTAACAACTACCAAACCATCGTGGGTAATATCAAAAAATTCTCAGCAGGTAAAAAGACCGCAGTTATCTCCACCATCAATGGTGACTCGAACGTCCCCTTCTACCGTGAGCTTGGTAACCAAGGCATCAAAGCGGCGGATATTCCTGTGATGGCGTTCTCTGTGGGCGAAGAAGAACTTCGCGGTATCGACACCACCCCATTAGTTGGACACTTGGCAGCATGGAACTACTTTGAATCGGTCAAAAACCCTGTAAACATCAAGTTTGTGAATGCTTACAAAAAATACGCCATTGACCACAAACTGCCAAATGCCGATAAAGTAGTGACCAATGACCCAATGGAAGCCACCTATGTGGGTATCAATATGTGGAAACAAGCGGTTGAAAAAGCGGGCTCCACCGACGTGGATAAAGTCCGTGCTGCCATGGCAGGTCAAAGCTTTGCCGCGCCATCAGGCTACACGCTAACCATGGATGCCGAAAATCACCACTTACACAAACCTGTGATGATTGGGCAAATCCGTGCCGATGGTCAGTTTGACGTGGTTTACAAAACCAAAGATGCCATTAAAGCTGAACCTTGGAGTCCTTATATCCCCAAATAAGTATTCCGAAATAAGTATGACGAAATAAGCCTTTCCAATAAGCTTGAATGAAGTTAACACTCGATGTTGTGACAGCCATACCGCGCATCAATACCCCAGCTGGTATGGCTTATTTTTTTGCCAAAATTTTACGATTTCACCTTTTATTGATTTAAACATTGATTGATTTAAACATGGATCCGTCACCCCACCAAACAGATGGACTAATCATAAAGACTAATCATACAAACTAAGGAGCGACCATCATGCTCAATGGTAATCATTCTCTCGGGCAGTTTTTGCAAAAAAGTAAAAAAATTGTGCTCGGCATGTCGCTAGCGACCACGATGGGCATTGCGTTGCCAAGCGTGAGTAATGCACAGGCAAGTACCGCTTCGGCAACTACGATAACCAGTACAGTAACCACAGCAGCCCCAACTACCGCAGCCACAAGCACGGCAGCCAGCGCAGGCGATGATATTCAAAAATTCGTAGCCGCCGATTTTGCGGGGCGTCAAGCCATGCTCAACAACTGGACAGGCACCAGTCAATCCTATGACAAACTGGTCGAGCTGATTAACAAAGACGAGCTGTACCGTGATGATGCCGGCAATGTCTATACTTTAGAAAATACCGACCAACTCTACCGCTATCCTGCGCATACTTTGGTAAGTAATTGGCCAAGCGACCTAAACCAAGTCACACTCAATAACGCGCTGCGTTCGGCGTTGACCTTAGGGCAAACCAAAGCCAAACTCAAATCCGACGATGCCAGCGAGCGCCTTAAAGCGGTGGATATCCTAGCCGACAATATCGCCACGCTCGATAAAAAAACCGTTGCCGATATTTATGCCAATGAAAAAGACAGTACGGTAAAAGCAGCATTGGCGCAACTGCAAGCGCGTATGGATTTGCAATCGGGCGATGAGATGAACCAGATTGCGGCATTAAAAACCTTGGCGTCCAGTAACAGCCCCGATGTGTTAGCCGATATCGAAGGGATAGCAAAACAAACCAGCCATTCACCCGAGCTCAAACAAGCCTTACAAACAACCCAAGACAAAGTCAAATCGCGTATCAAAGCCAGTGAGTGGACAGGACACGTGTTTTCTGGCTTCAGCACCGCGAGTATTTTGTTGTTGGCGGCGTTGGGACTTGCCATTACTTACGGTCTATTGGGTGTCATTAACATGGCGCATGGTGAGCTCATTATGATTGGTGCCTATACCACCTATGTGGTGCAAAGTTTTTTTAAGAGCCATTTGGCAGGCTATGTCGATTGGTACATGCTTGCGGCGATTCCGCTGGCGTTTTTGGTGAGCGCAGTCATTGGCATGATTATCGAGCGGGTGGTGATACGTCCGCTATATGGCAGACAGCTAGAAACCTTGCTTGCCACGTTTGGGGTGAGTTTGATTCTGATGCAGTTAGTTCGCATGATTTTTGGGGCACAAAACGTCGAAGTCTCCAATATTTCATGGCTAAGCGGTGCTGTCGCCTTGACCCCAAGCTTGATGCTGCCATACAACCGTATTGCCATTATCGGTTTTACTATTATCGTATTATTATTACTGGTGTTTTTACTCAAATACACCCGTTTTGGTCTATTTGTACGTGCCGTGACCCAAAACCGGCAAATGGCGCGCGCGGTGGGTATCCGCTCGGCGCGTGTCGATATGATGGCGTTTGGGCTTGGCTCTGGCTTGGCAGGTTTGGCAGGCTGTGCTTTGGCGCAAGTGGGCAACGTCGGTCCTGATTTGGGGCAAAACTACATCATCGATGCTTTCTTGGTGGTGGTGGTCGGCGGTGTCGGTCAAATTTGGGGGGCAGTACTGGCAGCCTTGGGTCTAGGCGTGAGTGGCACCGTGCTTGAGATTGGCATGGGTGCGGTGATTGCCAAAATCATTTTGTTGGTGCTGGTGGTGCTATTTATCCAAAAACGCCCACAAGGTCTGTTTGCCCTGAAAGGTCGCTTTGTCGAGTAATCATTGGAGAGTGAAAGAATGCGTATTTTACAATTATTTGCAGATAAACCAGTGAGTCGCTTGGCAATTATGGGCTGTTTTGCGGTGTTGATGGTATTGCCTTGGTTGCACTTGCTACCTGCCGATTCGGCGCTGCATTTATCCGCTTATTGGGTCACGTTGATTGGCAAAATCATGTGTCTGGCGATGGTTGCTTTGGCACTGGATTTGGTATGGGGCTATGCGGGGATTTTGAGCCTTGGGCATGGCTTGTACTTTGCCCTTGGTGGATATGCGATGGGTATGTATTTGATGCGTCAAGCATCAGGCAACAGCTTGCCGGAGTTTATGCGGTTTTTGAGCTGGGATAAAATGCCTTGGTTTTGGGCAGGCACGGACAACTTTGCTTGGGCGGCGATATTGGTGGTGTTGGTGCCGGCATTGGTGGCTTTTATATTTGGGTTTTTTGCCTTTCGCTCAAAAATCAAAGACGTGTATTTCTCGATTATCACCCAAGCCATGGTGTTTGCCGCATCACTCTTATTTTTCCGTAACGAAACTGGGTTTGGCGGTAACAACGGTTTTACCGGGTTTAAAACCATCTTGGGCATGGACATCGCTGCTCCCATGACGCGCACCTTGCTATGTTTTGCCACAGCATTGGTGCTGATGCTTGCCTACCTTGGCCTACGTTATTTGATGCACAAGCCGTATGGCCGCGTACTGGGCGCCGTACGTGATAGCGAAAACCGTTTGCAATACCTGGGCTACCGTACCCTATGGTACAAGCTATCTGCGTGGGTGTTATCGGCGATTATCGCAGGGATTGCTGGCGCGTTGTATGTGCCACAAGTGGGCATTATCAATCCCAGTGAGATGAACCCTGTCAACTCGATTGAAATGGCGGTCTGGGTCGCCACAGGTGGACGCGGCACACTGATTGGGGCGATATTGGGCGCAGGTGTGGTCAATGCGGTGAAAACTTACTTTACCGTGGCATATCCCGAAGCTTGGCTATTGATTTTGGGCGGGTTGTTTGTGGTCGTCACCTTGTTTTTACCCAAAGGCATTATTGGTCTATTGGACAAAATCACGCATGGCAAAAAAACGGTCGAGCCAAGCGTAAAAAATATGGAAACAAACCAAGAAACAAACATAGAAGCAAAAAAAGAATCTTAGGCGGAAGGGGCTTTAGGGTCGGCAGCGGCGTTAGGCTGACCGCCTGCAACCCAGTAGTTATTTTGATTATACCCGATGACTAATACCCCATAAATACCCCATTAATAACACATCAAAGAGTCTGTTATGAATACAAACGATAATAATATTAATGACTTTGCTGAGAGCAACTACGGAAGGCTAAAGTCACAAGAAGCGGATTTTAGCAAAGGTATTGCCCTATATATGGAAGATGTCAGTGTGTGGTTTGATAAATTTCGCGCCTTAAACAACTTATCTTTGTACATCAAAGAAGGCGAGCTGCGTTGTATTATCGGACCTAACGGTGCGGGTAAAACCACGCTGATGGACGTGATTACCGGTAAAACTCGCCCCACGGAAGGGTCAGTGTATTTTGGACAAACCCACAATCTTGCCAGCATGACCACCGAGCAAATTGCCGAAGCTGGCATTGGGCGAAAATTTCAAAAACCCACGGTGTTTGAAAATTTTACCGTCATGGAAAACCTACTGCTTGCCGCACCCAAAGACAAGCGAGTCAAAAAAAGCCTGTTTAGCAAGCTTAACCCGGATGCCCAAAATGCCCTTGACCAGACTTTAGCGACGATTCGCTTGGGTGAGTTTGTCAATAAACCTGCAGGATTGTTGTCGCACGGGCAAAAACAATGGCTGGAGATTGGGATGCTATTGATGCAGCGTCCTAAGCTGATTTTGCTCGATGAGCCAGTGGCAGGCATGACCGATGCCGAAACTGAACGCACCGCCGAGCTATGTTTGGAGCTCAAAAAAGACCATACCTTGGTGGTGGTTGAACATGACATGAGCTTTATTGACACCATCAGTGAGCAAGTGACGGTATTGGCGCAAGGCGCAATTTTGGCAGAAGGCACGCTTGCTGAAGTACAAGCCAACGACGATGTCATCGAAAAATATCTAGGGCGATAGGGGATAGCGATGTTAGAAGTAAACACAATCAATCAATATTATGGCGGCAGTCATATTCTGCGCGATGTCAGTTTGACCGCGCCTGTGGGTGAGTGTTCTGTGGTACTCGGTCGCAATGGCGTGGGTAAAACCACACTGTTAAAGTGTCTGATGGGGGTTTTACCGATTAAATCGGGTCAAATTTTGCTCGATGGCAAAGACATCAGCAAATTGTCGCCTGAAAACCGCGTGCGCGCAGGCATGGCGTATGTGCCACAAGGGCGAGATATTTTTTCAACCTTAACCGTAGAAGAAAATATCTTGATTGGCATGGCAAAGTTTAAAGGCAGCAAAGCCAAAAAAGTCCCGAGCCATTTGTATGAGATTTTTCCTGTGCTCGATGAAATGAGCCAACGTCGGGGCGGTGACTTGTCAGGCGGTCAACAACAACAACTAGCGATAGCCAGAGCGCTGGCATCTGAGCCACGGGTGCTGATTTTGGACGAGCCGACCGAAGGAATTCAGCCATCGATTATCAAAGATATCGGGCGGGTGATTCGTCGCTTGGCTGACCAAGGCGATATGGCGATTATTTTGGTCGAGCAGTTTTATGACTTTGCCGAAGAACTTGCCGATAACTATACGGTTATGGCACGGGGGCAAGTCATTGCCCAAGGCATGGGCGGTGATATGCCAGAAAAAGGCATCAGGGAGCTAGTGGCGATTTAGTAAATAGCCAACGATACGTGAGTTAGCTTTTAGCCAGATGACAGTCATCTGGCTAAAAATTTGCTGATAAAAATTGATTGATTAAAGAGTGTGATTACGCTGCATTAACCTTCACATGACTTTGGACTAATCATTTTTGAATTAGTCACTTTCGATTAATCACTTTGGACTAGTCATGGCTTCAGGTTTGACCCATTCATCAAATTGGGCGTCAGTCAATAAACCGAGTTCAACGGCAACTTGTTTTAAGGTTTTATTTTCTTTATAAGCAGTTTTGGCAATTTTTGCTGCATTTTCATAGCCAACATGTCGATTGAGCGCGGTGACTAACATCAATGAGTTGTGTAGGAAATAATCAATTTTTTCTGTCACAGGCTCGATACCTACCGCGCAATGATCATTGAAGCTATCACAGGTATCGGCAAGTAAGCGAATCGATTGCAGCAGGTTGTAGCCAATGACTGGCATAAACACATTGAGTTCAAAATTACCCGACGCCCCCGCCATATTGATGGTGACATCGTTACCCATCACTTGCGCGACGACCATCGTCATGGCTTCAGACTGGGTCGGATTGACTTTACCTGGCATGATGGATGAGCCTGGCTCATTTTCAGGGATTTTAAGCTCACCAATCCCACATCTAGGACCTGAAGCCAACCAGCGCACATCATTGGCAATTTTATTGAGGCTCGCTGCCAAGGTTTTTAGGGCACCTGAGGCAAAAACTTCAGCGTCTCTGGCCGCTAACGCTTCAAATTTATTGGGCGCGGTGACAAAAGGCACACCGGTTAATGCAGCTAGGGTTTGCGCGACCTGCTCGGCATAGTCAGGATGCGCATTGAGTCCTGTACCGACTGCCGTACCGCCTAAAGGCAGTTCATACAGACCTTGTAGCGCGGCATCCAGACGAATGAGCGCATGATCTAACTGACTGACATAGCCGCTAAACTCTTGTCCTAGCGTCAAAGGGGTGGCATCTTGCAGATGGGTGCGTCCGATTTTTACAATGCCAGCAAACTGCTCAGATTTGCTTGCTAAGGTGTCACGCAGTTTTTGCACCGCCGGGATAAGCAGATAGACAATCTGACGCGCCGCCGCTACCCGAATCGCGGTGGGAAAGCTGTCATTGGTAGACTGGGCATGGTTGACATCGTCATTGGGATGAATTGGCTGATAACGACCTTTGCCTTGACCGGCAAGTTCATTGGCGCGGTTGGCAATCACTTCATTCATATTCATGTTTGACTGGGTGCCAGAGCCTGTCTGCCAAACCACCAAAGGAAATTGGTCACGCAGTGCCCCGTTGATGATTTCATCGGCGGCCTGCACGATAAGGTCACGTTTGTCATCACTAATACGCCCTAATTTGGCATTGGTGATGGCGGCGGCTTTTTTGACCAGTGCCATGGCTTCAATCAGCGGCTGTGGCAAGGTTTCGCCACCGATTTTAAAGTTATTGCGGCTACGCTCGGTTTGCGCGCCCCAGTAGGCATCTATAGGGACGTTGACAGCGCCCATGCTGTCTTTTTCGCTGCGAAATTGCTGGGTATCGGTTTGGTTGTCGGTTGTCATTATTGTTCTCTTTTTTAGTGAATTTTTTGATTTTCTCATTATCAAAGTGGCTGGTTATCGCCACTTATGCACCAAAGCACAGGGTAAAGTTTAACAGAGTTATCGACCATAAAAGTTTGACAATATGTGTCGTTTGTTATCTTTGTTAAAGTAAGCGGTAAAATGACGGGTGACAACGAAAGATAGTTAACATTTTATTGCGATATGTTGTTGAGCAATCGTTTACTATGAACGAAATTTTGCCAGCGTCAGTAGATTTTTGGCCTTTCGATACGCTTTGTTTTGCTATCTAACACTGTATAAAACTTACCTAGCAGGTCAGTAATAAAAAAATAATTAAAATAGCCATCGTTATCATTATCATCATTAAGCAATTATCATTAAGTAAATTTGACGGTATGAAAAAATCACAACAACTTCCAGATTTTAGTTCGGTCGGCACGCTATGGCGACCGTTTTTGTTTTTCTTGTTGCCTTTACTGCTGACCAACATCTTGCAATCGCTGTCAGGGACCATTAATACCATTTTTGTTGGGCAGATGCTAGGGGTACAGGCGATTGCCGCTGTATCGGTGTTTGCCCCAGTGCTGTTTTTTTTGATGGCATTTATCATCGGTATTGCTTCAGGTTCATCAATTTTGGTAGGGCAGGCTTGGGGTGCCAAAGAATTGGATTTGGTCAAACGAATTACCGGCAATAGCTTTGCAATTATTTTGATATTAGGGGTAATGATTGCGATTGCAGGTAGCTTGCTCAGTCAATTAATTATTGTGCAGATGGGCGTCCCTGCTGAGATTCAAGGCTTGGCAAACCGTTATGCCAAATTGATGTTGGCAGGAAGTCCGCTACTGTTTTTATTTATCGCTTATACTTCGTTATTGCGCGGGGTTGGCGATTCGGTGACGCCCCTGTTTGCCGTGGGTATTTCTATTGTGATTGGGATTGTGGTGACGCCTGCGCTCATTCAAGGTTGGTTTGGGTTACCCAAGCTAGATATCCAAGCCCCTGCGATTGCGACTTTATTGTCACAGTTGTTGGTATTGCTGTTTTTGTTTTTTTATACCCGTGCCAAAAATCACCCCTTACAAATTGATACTCAATTACTCAAATATATACGCATCCAACCCGACATCGCGCGTAAAGTGGTTCGGTTGGGTTTACCTACCGCGTTTCAGATGGTCACGGGCGCAATATCTGGCTTGGTGATTATTGGGCTGGTCAATGGCTTCGGTACCAATGCCACCGCAGCTTATGGCGCAGTCAACCAAGTGTTGAGCTATGTGCAATTTCCTGCCATGTCGATTGCGATAGCGGCATCAATTTATGCCTCGCAAGCGATTGGCGCAGGTAAAGCGAGTGCCTTAAACTGCGTCACTCGCACTGCCATGGTGACCAATCTTATTATTACTGGGGGGTTGATTGTTTTGGCATATCTTTTTTCCCGTTATTTGATGGCGATGTTTATCACGGTGGAAGGCGTGATTGTGCTGGCGCAGCAGTTATTGCACATTGTGTTATGGAGTTTGCTTTTCTTTAGCAGTGGCATGATTTTTAGTGGCATGATGCGTGCGACGGGCATGGTGTGGCAGCCCATGTTTATCAGTATCGGCACTATCTTATTGGTAGAGATTCCCAGTGCGATTTTACTCAGTCGTCATTTTGGACTGCAGGGCATTTGGTGGGCGTATGTGGCGAACTTTATAGTGATGAGCGTGTTACAAGGCTTGTACTACCAATTTGTTTGGAAGAAAAAAGCGGTCGAGCGATTGGTGTAAGTAGTATTTATTTCAATCTGGCAAAAGTAAGCCATCTAGATACCGACACCGACTATTGTCCAAAACCGCATACGCTAAGCTTAGATAATGATATAACGAGATTTTGCTGTATCATTATCTTGCGGCTGCAGCACTTGACATCCCAACCCCAACCGACCATCATGCCTATCTGACTTACCAGCTTGACGTCATCAAATGCGAGCATCGGTATTATTTGCTTGATTTAACCGCTTGATAAAGCCTTATATTTATTAACGGATTGCCGCAGTCAAGCCAAATTTGATAACTACCAAAAGTGATGGCTAAATGTGTTGACTACCTAATTCGTTAGCTAAGAGGCGCTTTTTTTCCAACCGGGTAAATGATAATTAAACGCCAGCGCGGCAATACGCAGCCCTGTGGTGGTGACGGTACTGATGAACATAATCACCCAAGCGGCAAGCGAGCTGTAAACCGCCAAAATCGCATACACCCAGCCGCCAACCAACGCACACATAGCATACGGACGATGGTCAAAAAACGCGGTGGGCATCTCACCACAGGCAATATCACGCATCACCCCGCCAAATACCCCAGTGATAATCCCCATAATGACTGATACCGCCATCGGCATACCGCTTGCCAGTGAGGCTTGTACCCCAGAGGCGACGAACAAGCCCAACCCTAACGCATCTGCCAATTGAATCGCTGCAGGTGTGATACGAAACGGGCGGCGGCTATTGACTAGCATTACCACAATACAAAGCGCAAACACCAGCCATAACATCAGCTCTTGGGACACCCAAAAAAACGGCCGCCGCTCTAGCAAAATATCACGCAGCGTACCACCCCCATACGCCGATAAGAATCCCAGCACCGCTACCCCAAACATATCCATACGTTTGCGCACGCCTGCCAAGATACCTGACAAGGCAAAAGCAATGGTGCCGATAACTTCTACGGCGATTCTGAGTGATTCACCCCAAGGTGCCAAATCAGTTAGCTGCATAGCATAAAAACCAAACAATCATAAAAAATCACATGATAGCATACCCACCAAAATTACCGCCTACCAAAAACCCAAGGTATTTGCATTATCTATGGCAAGGCAATTGAACTATGGCAATTCAATTGCATACGACAGGTCGATATAGATGGGAGCGCATTATGTCAAGAGCGGTATATGCCAGAAACGGTATAACCAAAAGCACGGTATAACCAAAAACGCGGTATAAATCGACAGGCGAGGACACAGTGAAGAACCTGCTAGATGGTTTGACGTATGGTTTATTTTTAACTGTGTGACAGTTGCTATTGCCAATAGCTCATCGGTGAGTCTTCAAGTTCATTCAGAATTTTTCTCAGCCCATCTGACCAATGTTGGCGGATGCTAGCAAAGTATTCATCGTTTTCATCAATGCGATACCCTTGTGGCATCTGTAGGCTGTCATTGTGATAGACCAACACATCAATGGGCATACCGACGGATAGGTTGGAGCGGATGGTTGAATCAAAAGAAATCAGAATGGCTCGCATCGCTGATTTGAGTGATGCGTCATAATTCATGGAGCGGTCTAAAATAGGTTTGCCGTATTTACTTTCCCCTAACTGGAAAAAAGGCGTATCGGTTGTTGCTCTGATGCAGTTGCCTTCAGGGTAGATAAAATAAATTTCCGGGGATTGTCCTTTGATTTGTCCACCCAAAATAAAACTGCTTCTAAACTTGGTATCGGTTTCTTGTGCGATGGTTTGGGCATGGATGGTGGTTTCTCGCAGGCACTCACCCACCAATTGCGCGGCATCATACAGGGTAGGGACGGTATGCAGATTACGCTCTTGCGCAAGTTTGATGGCGTTATCTAATTTGGTAAATACCGCTTGTGACGTCGCCAAGTTGCCGGCGGTTTGTAGCACCAAAAACCGCTCGCCTTCAATGCCGTATTGATACATTTTGCGAAACATCGATACTTGGTCGACGCCCGCGTTGGTGCGAGTATCACTGGCGAAAATCATCCCGTCTTTGAGTCGGATACCCACACAATAGGTCATGGTTGTTCCTTTTTAGCAAATACTGGTTTAGCAAATATTGGTGAATTAATAGTGGCAAATTACTGCTGCGCTGCAAACTGCGCGTTAAGCTGCGGTATGTACTGGGGGCTTGTAGATACCATGACTTGACTATACAGTCGCTCGTCACCGCCCCCTGTTCTCACCCCGCGCACTGGCGCCGCATCGGCATAGTCACGCCCAAAGGCGATGTAGACATGGGAGTTGGGGGTAAAATGTTGGTTAGAGATATCAAAGGTGTACCAATTACCCGCAAGCCAGACCTCTGCCCATGCATGGCTTGCCATATGCGCTTGGGTCGCTTCATAAATATAACCCGATACATAGCGCGCTGCAATGCCTTTATCCCGTAGCAGCGCCAAAAATACATGGGTATGGTCTTGGCACACCCCAGCCGCCATCGCAAACGCTTGCTCTGCTGTGGTGCCGACATGGGTCACGCTTTTGGTATAGGGCATTTTATTGAGCAAGTCTTTTGCCAATGATTTGAGGATAGCTAACTGCGCATCAATGTCCTCACTTTGCAAAAACTGCTCAAGCGCGTCATGGGCAAAGTCACGCATGGCTTCGGAGCATTGGGTCAGCTTGGTGGGTACGGCAAAAATCTGATACGGCACTTGCTGATTGTCAGGGATAAATAGGGTATCAGCGTTAATTTCTACTTCACCAAAGGCTTGAATTTGCAAGTTGTTGTGCGGTTCGTGACGGCTTAGGGTGAGCCATTGGTTGCCAAAGCCGTCCGTTTGCATTTGTGCGACTTTAGGCAGCATCACTTGCCAGTTATGGATAGTTTGGTGGGGTAGTGTCATCGGCGTCATGCGGATGTATTGCACACTGCGTAAGGCAAGTTGTTCATAAAAATAATTGGTTTGGTGGCTGATTATAAGTCTCATTGTACTCTCACTAACTGCTTATTTTTGTCAAAATGATGGTAGTCATCTAATAGATTTGGCTTATACACCTTGCTGTAAAATATTTGAAAACGCGCCCGATAGTGACTGAAAATCTTTGGGTTGATTAGACTTTAACAGTTGATTGACCAATCGATCCAGCTCACGCCAGCGGGTGTTTTCTGGCAAGGTATTAACAACTTCTTTAAGTTTTTGCACGCACTCACGGCAATCTTTTTTCATCAATATATGACAGTCCAGCGATTCAAAACATTGTCCGAGTTGCCAAAATGTGACCACAATCGGGTTTTCTTGTTGCATCGACGCATTGCAGGCATAGAGCTGTAGGCTAGCAGCGCGGTACGCTCCCGTATTGGCTAACCGTTTGATGAGGTTATAAAGTTCAGCCGTATCTTTGCCAATAACGCCTTTGACATCTTGGACATTTTGCTCGATAAAGCCAATGGTTTCTGGCACCTTGTTGTTGGCAAGATAGTCATATAGGGCATCAGCATCGGCTGAAATCGGCAAGCCAAGATTGTGCACGATTGCATCGACATCTGTTTGGCTGCACTGGTCATTTGACAGCCGTGTAATGATTTGTTCATAGTAGCGTAAGCGCTCACTGTATCGCCCTAGCCACACTAAGTAGCTCGCTGTTGATAACAGTAAAATTAAGCGATTATGGTTGATATTTTCATACGCCAATAAAGTCGATGATTGCGATTTTCGTTCATGGTTGGTTTGAATGGTGCCCAAATGAGCGCTGCCTTGTTTGCCGCTGAGTTTGCCATTGACGGTATCGACCACCCAAGTGTCTTTTACCCCGCCGCCTTGGGATGAGTTGACCACCAATGAGCCTTCGGTCATTGCCACTCGTGTCAATCCGCCTGGTACAATATCCACTGTGCCATCGCCATGTGACAATACAAAAGGACGCAAATCAATATGGCGCGGTGCGATGCCACTGGCAACCGCGGTTGGGTTGGTGGACAAGCTAATGGTCGGCTGGGCGATAAACCCTGCTGGGTTGTCTAGTAAACGTTTGCGGTAAGCGGCAATTTGTTCTTTGCTTGACGTCGGTCCTATCAACATCCCATAACCTCCCGAGCCCTGCGTTTCTTTAATCACCAACTCTGGCATATGGTCGAGCACATATGCCAACTCATCGGCATCACTGCATTGATAGGTTTGCACATTGGGTAAAATCGGTTTTTCACCCAAATAATACTCAATTATCTTGGGTACAAATGGATAAAGGCTTTTATCGTCAGCAATGCCTGTGCCTGGGGCGTTGGTTATCACCACATTGCCTGCGCGATACGCACTCATCAGCCCTGACACCCCCAAGATTGAATCGGGTAAAAACGCCAACGGATCCAAAAATGGGTCGTCAATACGGCGATAAATCACATCCACTTGTACCTTGCCGCGCACCCCTTGGATGTAGACATGGTTGTTTTCTACAATCAAATCATAGCCATGCACCAAGGGCACATTCATCTCACGCGCCAAAAACGCATGTTCGTAGTACGCACTGTTAAAACGTCCTGGGGTGAGTACCACGATTTGTGGGTCGTATTTGTTGGTGGTGCTCGATAGACACGCCTTTAACCGTTTTGGATAGTCCGCCACCGGTAACACCGATTGAGATTGGTAGAGCTTGCTTAGTAAGGTTTGCGACACATTGCGGCTCTCGAGCATATAAGAGACGCCAGAAGGGGTGCGTAAGTTGTCCTCAAGCACACAATATTGTCCGTGCTGGTCGCGAATCAAATCAATGCCGCTAATATGGGCATAGACGGGTTTATCCAAGTTGATACCCAGCATCCACGGCTCGTAGCCACTATTTTTAAACACAAACTCGCTTGGCACAATGCCTTCTTTGACAATCGTCTGTTCGTGATAGATATCATGGATAAATTGATTGAGCGCGCGGATACGTTGTTGGCAGCCTTGTTCCATCACTTGCCATTCTTGAATGTCAATGATGCGCGGGATGATATCAAAGGGTATCATGCGCTCAATGTTGCTGGCATCGCTATATACAGTGAAGGTCACACCGCGGCGATAAAAAATATCCGATGCTTGGTTATTCAAACTAATTAACGTGTCTGAATTCATCTCTTGAAGCCAAGCACCCACCTGTTGTGCCGAAGGTCTATATTGCCCATCGGCGAGTTGCAGTTCATCAAATGCTTTGGCAATTGGCATTATTGGCTCCTTATTCATGACGAAAGATGAAATAGTTTTTGCCTCACGATGGCAGACATTTTCTTGATAAATTATGCTATAGACAATTTATTAGATGATTTATCAATTAATTCATCAAGTTTCATGCCAAAAAAAACAAAGTAAAAAAAGTTAAATAGTTGAAAAATAGATTAAAAATCGCTCAATTTTGCACCAAAATTAATCGAATTATTGAAGTTGGTGCAGTGTAAAACAAAAAATCTATGCCATAGGGGCATAAAAAAATATGCAATGAACCAAACTGATGCAAGAGAAATAGTTTGGTGAAAAATTAAACCAATATTTTTCTACTAGGGCGTGTCCCTATTTGGATAATGAGACTAAAAATAGACTAAATCGCCAGCAAAACAAGGCAAATTGTGCAGATAATATTGGAATATTGTCAAACAATTTAACGCAGTTTTGCCAGATTTAGGCATTTTTAGGCCATTAAAAATACTTTGTTCCGAATTAGGGACACGCCCTAAATTGTTATATGAAAAAATTTTTTTATTAAAAATTATTGCAATACATCATCAGATAATGCGCATACTAATAGCAATAGTCAATATCTAACTTGTACAATGTGCGTTTTAACAGCCAACAGATTGAGCCGCAAGCCAAAAGCTTTAAATACTGGCTAATAGATCAGCTAAAAGCCAATGATAAAACGATGTTTGATTGGCAGACGCATAGCTTTGCTCGCCAAAATCACCCAACGCCTGAGCATTTATTGCCTGTATTTTTTGCCCGAGGGGCAGGGGATGTGATGTCGGTGGTGCATGAAAGCTTTGCTCACTACAATCTGGGTATGGATATTTATTGGTTTGATTAGTGGATAAAAAAGGCAAATTAACCGCAGTAAATTTGCCTTGTTATTTTTATCCCTCTCTTGAGGGAGGAAATCAACGTTACCATCAATCAATGAATTAATGCATACGATTTCAAATATTATGGCAGTAAGGTCACACCTGCTTTGGTAACCACGGATTTATGAGAGTAGTCTGCGCGGTTTGGTAGGGTTAATGTGCCTGTTTTTTTGATGTAATCAACCAAAGATTGGGTATAAAGTAGCTTAGTGTCTTCGACACGGTTTGCGTCGGCAAAGATAGGCGCAAGCGTCAAATAACCATCTTTACCGCTAGCGATATAATCATTGGTCACCATTACATAGGTTTTGGTAGGATCAATCGGCGACCAAACACCTGTATTGCGGTCACGCACTTCAACATTGACGACACGTTGCCCATAGTCTTGATTAAGACGTAAGTCCCAACGCAAGCCATCGGCATAAGGGTGCGCACCTGTTGATGGTGCTTGACCGTCAATACCAAAACTCGCATTTTTAACCGCGTCTTCTAGGGCAGCGACGACTTCGCGTCCTGTGATATTCAGATTCACTAAGGTATTGCTAAATGGCAAGATGGTATAAGCGGTTTGGTTGGTCACATCGCCTTTCATCAACGCCTCACGCACACCACCTGCGTTTTGTAATGAAAAATCAGCCCGTAAGCTGGCATTTAAGAAAGCTTTTGCTACCAGTTGTGCTGCATCACTACCTTTGGCGTATTTGGCGCTGTATTCACAGCCGACTTTGGTGGCTGAATTACTGGTACCTGGGACACGAACCAAACAGAAGGTATCATTGGCGACGCCAATTTTTTCTGCCAATTTGGTTGACAGTTGGGTTTTATAACCATTGATGATGTTTTGTGTCGTCGGATTCGGCGTGACTGGCAACAGTACATCTTGCTTTAACAAATATGCTTTATTATTTGCTAACTGAGCGACGACTGATTGGTTAGTGGCTTCTGCCATTGCTTCATATTTACCAGTGGCGGTATTAAGCTTTTGCAGGGTATTGCTGATTGGCAAGATGGTTGAGCCTGTACAGCTTGCGACACTGCCTTTGTCATTAAAACTAATGTTCATCAAGCCGACCGCTTTGCTGTATTCCCAGGCTTGCCCAATACAGACAGTTTCACCGTTTTTGTTGGTGGTGATGGTTGGGTATTTACCTTGCGAGCCAAAATTATTGGTCGCATATGAGTTATAACTACCCAATAAGGTATGCGAATCGCCACCGATAATGACATCCACGCCGGTGAGATTCTTGGCGATTTTGATATCGTTGTCATAGCCAAGATGACTCAATAACACAATATGTTCAATACCTTGATTTTTCAGCTCATCAATATATTTTTGGGCGGTTGCTTGTTCTTCTAGGATTTGGGTGGTGCTCAGTGGACGAGAAGAATTTTGGGTTTTACCTTTGATATTAACGCCAATAATCCCGATTTTAACGCCTTCTTTCGTCTGCTTGATGGTATAAGGCTTGAGGTAATCAGTCGATGTTTTTGGCGCAAGCGGTGTACCAACTTTTGCCACGACATTGGCAGCGAGTACAGGCGTCTGACAGCTGCCAGTATGTAGGCGATCGATAAAGCCTTTCAAAGTTGCATCACCATCATCAAATTCATGATTGCCCAATTCAAACGCATCAAAACAAATACTGTTCATGGCATCGGCATCGGCTGCGCCTTGATAAAAACTATAGTAGCTAGTACCCGTCAAAGCATCACCCGCATGCAGTTTTAGGAAGTTCTGGTTGACATATTGCTGTGCTAAATCTGCAAAAACTTGCGCGACTCGAGAGAAACCACCGAGTTCTGCTTGGTATGACTCGCCATTGAAATTAAAAGTTTGGCTGGTGTCTGCCTCTAAATGGGAATGATGGTCATTGATGTGAGCGATATTAATGGTAACAGGTGTATAAGTAACGTTGTCGGTTTCGCTATTACAGCCTGTAACACTCAATAACATACTCGTGGCTAATGCCGATAGTTTCAGAGATGTTTTCATGGGGAAGCCTAATTGAGTTAAAAAGAAAATTGAGTTAAAAGGATTCGTTGCAAAAAAGAAAGAAATCTTAATAATTTTTAACATATAGTTATGACATTTTGGTGAATCGGTGTATAGATTTTTAAGGTGATGGTTCAAACTTTTAACAGGGTTTCTTAGTCGATTGGTATCGATAGTCTGCGCGCAAAATGGATAAACTTTATCATCAATTTATCGTCAAAGCGTCATATAAATGTCATTTATGTTGCCTATGCTTTTAGCGTTTTTATCGAAACGCCTTATCTGTTTTGCGGTATTTTCATATTCAAAATCACAAATTTGAGACTTCGCCATGTCTAATGCCATCCCCGCTTTTACTTTAAAAAATCTAGGTAGCCTAAAAAATCTAGGTGGTATTGCCTGTATTACGATCATCAGTATGACTATCAGTGCTTGTAACAATGACAATGACAGTTCAAGTGCTGACCCTAAACCCACGATTCAGCAAAACACCAAGCTGACAGTAGCCCTACTTGAGACCACTGACTTACACACTAATTTGCTCAGCTATGATTATTTTAAGCTAGCTGAAGACAAATCAATCGGGCTTGAGCGTACTGCCACGCTGATTAATGATGCGCGTAAAGAATATCCAAACAATGTGCTACTCGATAACGGCGATACCATTCAAGGTACAGCCTTGGCGGATTATCAAGCGCAAATCAAACGCATTAGCTGTGACCAAACGCTTGCAACATATAAAGTGCTAAATCAATTAAAAGTGGATGCCGGTACCATTGGCAACCATGAATTCAATTATGGTCTAGATTTCTTGAATCAAGTGACGGGTAGTCAGCTCAAAGTGGATGGGGTAACGACAACCACGGCTTGTAAAGGTCCTAACTTCCCATTGGTGCTTGCCAACGTATTTAGTAACAAAACTAAAGAGCCGCTATTTAAGCCCTATCAAATCATCACCAAAACCTTTACCGCAACAGCGCCGGATGGTAAAACCGTACAAGTGCCTGTCAAAGTCGGCGTGATTGGCTTTACAACCCCTGGTATTATGAATTGGGATAAACGCTACCTTGACGGCAAAGTTTATACCCAAGGCGCCAAAGAAATGGCGGAAAAATACATCCCAGAAATGCGTAAAAACGGCGCCGATATCGTGGTCCTGCTATCACATGGGGGTCTAGATATCGCGCCCTATAGCCCAACGATGGAAAATGCCAGCTACTATCTGTCACAAGTTGCCGGTGTCGATGCCATGTTTATGGGTCATAGCCACCAAGTGTTCCCAGACGCTAAGAGCACAGCAGCAGCCTTTAATGCATCAGGCGTGGATAAAGTCAACGGCTTGGTCAACGGTGTACCGACTGCACAAGCAGGTTATTGGGGCAAAAACCTTGGCGTGATTAAATTGGATCTGACTTATGACGGCACCAAATGGGTCGTCAATAAAGCAGGTACCAAAGTTGAAAGCCGCAGCACCCAAAACGCCGATAAATCCTATGTAGTTGCCGATCCGACTATCGCCAGCTTGATTACCAAGGAACACGAAGCCACAATTGAATATGTCAAAACCCCGATTGGCACCTCAGATTTCAATTTGAGTACTTACTTTGCCGATGTGGGCGATGTGTCAGCGATTCAAGTGGTCAACCAAGCACAAGCCAGCTACGTGAGCGATTATGTCCAAGCCAATCTGCCACAGTACAAAGATATCCCTGTGCTATCAGTAAGTGCGCCATTTAAATCAGGTTTTGCAGGTGGCTCAGACTATACAGACGTGGCTAAAGGTCCTATCGCCATCAATAATGCGGCAGACTTATATTTGTATCCAAACACGGTGTATGCGGTCAAAGTGACAGGGAATGATATTAAAAAATGGTTAGAAAATGCCGCACAACGCTTTAACCAAATCGACCCAACCAAAACCACGCCCCAAGCATTAGTTAGCACTTTTGCAGGTTATAATTTTGATATGTTTTCCTCGCCAGATATCAAATATCAAATTGACGTAACCAAACCCGTCAACAATCGTATTCAGAATTTGACGTACAAAGGCGCGCCCATCAATCCCACGGCTGAATTTATCATCGCAACCAACAACTACCGTGCGGAAGGCCTACCAAAATATTACAATATTAATAGTACGCTGGTTTATGCATCTCCCGATGCCAACCGCGATGTTTTAATTGGCTATATCAAACAGGCAGCGAACTTGACACGCGCCAATAACGGCAGTTTCCGTAGCTGGCAATTTGTCAAAGTACCAACGGCAGGTCAAGTGACGTTTAAATCAGCGCCCAATAAACTCGCGCTGGCTCAAGAAGCGGGCATTACTAATATCACACAAATCAGTGCCGATGATGGCAGTAATAAAGGCTTGGCCTTGTATGCCATTGATTTGTCAAAATAACCACGCTGTTAGTTTAGCTTATTGTCACACAGCCATTAGTATCTGCTAATGGCTTTTTTATCGGTGCTAAATGGTGAATAAATGGTTTGATAAACATAGAATTACTTACTTAAAATTTGTTTGTTTGACTGTAAAGGATTGTAGCGAACCACTGCCAATGACAGTTTTTATACTCAATATCTGCTAAAATAACACAGATAATTTTAAACTACTGATAATCAATTATGGGTTTATTTCGTTTTTTTGAAAATCGTCTGGAAGTCTATCCAGAAGACAATTACAACCTACCGACGGATAATTTTCTGAAGTTTCTGTGGGCGTGTACTAAGGGTTTGCGGGGTTGGATTTTTGCCTTCATGTTCTTGACGGGCTTGATAGGCGTGTATGAGTCGCTACTGTACAAGTGGATTGGCGATATCGTCAACTGGCTGGGTGCTTATACGCCCGCTAATCTGTGGACAGAAAAAGGCGATAGTTTGCTAATGATGGCGGCCGTGTTGGTGGTCAGCCCGATTTTGGTTGGGTTAAGTTCGCTGATTCATTTTCAGACACTACAAGGCGTGTTCCCGATGCAGATGCGTTGGCGTTTTCATCGTCAAATGCTCGGTCAATCCATGCAGTTTTATCAAGACGAGTTTTCCGGTCGGGTGTCTGCCAAGGTAATGCAAACCGCGCTTGCGGTGCGCGATACCATTATGACCATTGCCGATATGCTGGTGTATGTATTGGTGTATTTTGTCAGTAGTGGCATTATTTTATTTCACCTTGATGGTTGGTTACTCATCCCATTTCTGTTATGGATGGTGATGTTCTTTGCCACTGTGGCGTATTTTATCCCCAAGCTTAAAAACTCTGCCAGTCGCCAAGCCGATGCCCGTGCCTTGATGACAGGGCGGATTACGGATGCGTATGCCAATATCACGACGGTAAAATTATTTAGCCACTCTCGCCGTGAGCTAACTTATGCCAAAGATGCGATGAGCCAGTTTTTGGATACGGTGCATGACCAAATGCGCTGGGTGTCCCGCCTTGAGCTGGTCAATCATTTGATTAATGTGGTATTGGTCGGTACTACGGTAGCGCTCGGTTTGTACCTGTGGTATTACAATGGCCTAAGCGTGGGGGCGATTGCGGCAGCGACTGCGATGGCGATGCGTCTTAACGGCTTGACCCATTGGATAATGTGGCAAACGGCGGCATTGTTTGAGAATATCGGTACCGTGCAGGACGGCATGAAAACCTTGTCAAAACCGCATACCGTGGTAGATAAGCCGAATGCTAGGGATTTACTCATCACGCAAGGCGAAATCAAATTTAGCCATGTCGATTTTAATTATGGTCGCAGTGGCAATAAAACCAATGACACTGATGCCAAGCAAAAACTACTCGATGATTTTAACCTTGAAATTAAAGCAGGTGAAAAAATTGGTCTAGTGGGGCGCTCTGGGGCAGGTAAATCAACCTTGGTGAATTTGCTACTGCGTTTTTATGATGTCGATGGGGGCGCGATTTTGATTGATAATCAAAACATTAGCGATGTCACCCAAGAGAGCTTACGCCAACAAATTGGCATGGTCACTCAAGATACCTCATTACTACACCGCACCGTGCGAGAAAATATTGCCTATGGTCGCCCAGATGCCACCGATGAGCAAATCATCAGCGCCGCCAAACAAGCGCATGCGTGGGAGTTTATCCAACATTTAAGCGACGCAAAAGGCAATGTCGGCTTGGATACCCAAGTCGGTGAACGAGGGGTCAAGCTCTCGGGCGGACAACGCCAGCGCATTGCCATCGCCCGTGTGATGCTCAAAAATGCCCCGATTCTGCTGCTCGATGAAGCGACCTCAGCACTCGATAGCGAAGTGGAATACGCCATCACTGACAGCCTTAACGATATGATGGCAGGCAAGACCGTGATTGCGATTGCTCACCGATTATCGACAATTGCGTCGATGGATAGATTGGTAGTGATGGATAGAGGGCAAATTGTCGAACAAGGCAGCCATGCCCAGCTTTTAGCTCAAAATGGTGTATATGCCAAATTATGGGCAAGACAAAGTGGCGGTTTTCTTGGCGAAGATGATTAAATAAAGGCAGTGCTAACTTACGCTAGATTTGATACCACCCAACGGCAAGCGTGAATGGCAAGTCACAAAAGGCTTAGTCATAACTTTTCACTGGGTCTTATAATCAAGTGACTAAGTGATTAATTAGGACAATTGGCATGGAAGAACAATGCATCAAGCTAAATGGCAAAAACGCCAAATACTATAACATCAAAAACCCCACCGCTAGCCAGACTGCCCATTTTTACGGCGGTAACGGCTTTGCTCTAGGCGTCTATGAGCCACTCTTGAGCGACTTAGCGCAACATCTTAACATCACCGCGCTAACCATGCGGGGTGAGTGGTACGATAAACCGACCGAAAACGCGCTGACGCGGGAACAAGATGCCGATGTCCTGATTGAGTTCTTGCAAGCCACCCTAGCAGAGCGAGACGGCAAGCCCGTCATCGGTATCGGGCATTCACAAGGGGCAACTGCTACCACTATCGCAGCCGCCAAACGCCCAGATTTGTTTAGCGCGCTTTACTTGCTTGAGCCTGTCACCTTTACCAACCAGCAAGGCAAGCTTTACAGCCTGGTGCCACGCATGGTGAAAATGACCCGAGAACCCTTTAAAAGTACCCAAGTCAAACAAGCCAACTGGGGCAGTGTGGATGCGTATTATCAGTTTCTTCGCCGTCATAAAGCGTACAAACGTATCACTGATGAACACCTTTTAACCTATGCCAAAAATAGTCTAGAGGCAGGTGAGCAGGCTGAATTCACGCTACGTTTTTCACCCAAGCAAGAACTCGCCAATTATTTTGGTACACCGCTGATTATGAAGCCATTACAACAGCTTATTGCCGACAACAAAGTGCCTGTGCAGTTAATCATCGGTAAGCCGTCGATGTTTATCAGTCAACAAGTGCGCCAAATGTGGGATACATTCGTGCCCAAGGAGCAAATGACGGTGCTCAATGACTATGGACATTTACTGCCACTTGAAGCACCAGAATTATGCGCCAAGCTCATTTTTCAAAAGCTAAAGTTGACAAGCTAACATGAGTTTATTTGCCGCCAATCCCAACGAGAATTTGTTGCCCTACGATGGCATTGTCAATGATTTTGGGCAGGTTTTTGACAGCCCTGCTTATGAGCCCAATGCCCTTTATCGGCATTTTTTAACGCAGTTACCTTGGCAGCATGACGTTGTCACAATTTTTGGCAAAACCCATGTCACCCACCGCCAAATCGTGTGGATGAGTGAAAACGATTATCACTATTCTGGACAACGTAAGACGGCAACGCCTTGGACAGCAGATGTTTTGGCATTAAAACAGCACATAGAACTGCTGCTGGCTGAGCAACAGATGAGCGCAAATTTTAACGCTTGTTTGTTTAATTATTACCCCACAGGCGATGATGGTATGGGCTACCATGCCGATAATGAAAGCGAACTGGGTAATGAGCCCATTATCGCGTCTGTCTCACTAGGGGCAACCCGTAAATTTGTATTCAAGCACCGCATCACCAAGGAAAAAGTCGAGATTCCCTTGCAAAATGGACAGCTGATTGTCATGCGCGGACAAACCCAGCGCCATTGGTTACACAGCCTGCCTAAAACCAAAAAAGTAACGGAAGGTAGAATTAATCTGACCTTCCGTCATATAGCGAATTAAAGATCATTTAGCTATCGAGAAGCGCCTGCGCCGCAGCAATGTCGAGAGTACCTTCATAAATAGCACGCCCTGTAATGATACCTTCAAGATAATCACTGTAGGGTTTTAGATTTTCGATGTCTTGTAAGTCCGTTACCCCACCTGAGGCAATCACCGGAATACCGCCTTCTTTTGCCAAGTTGACCGTTTGCTCGACATTGACGCCTTGCATCATGCCATCACGCGCAATATCGGTATAGACGATAGAAGATACGCCTGCATCGGCAAAGCGTTTTGCCAAATCCACCGCTTTAACGTCGGTCACATTTGCCCAGCCATGCGTCGCTACCATGCCGTCTTTGGCATCAATACCTACAATGATATGACCGGCAAATTCTTGACACGCTTGTTCAACAAATTCAGGTTGTTCGACTGCTTTGGTACCGATAATAATATAGGTCAAACCCGCTTCTAAATAATGACGGATGGTATCAAGGCTACGGATACCGCCACCGAGTTGAATGGGTAAATTTGGGTAGGCTTTGGCAATCGCGGTGACGACGTCTTTATGCACCGGCACACCATCGAAAGCACCGTTTAAATCCACTAAATGCAGGCGTCGAGCGCCTTCTTTTACCCAGCGGCTTGCCATTGCGACAGGGTCATCACTAAATACGGTATCGTCTTCCATACGCCCTTGTTTTAGGCGGACACATTTGCCGTCTTTAAGGTCAATGGCAGGGATAATTAAAGTTGGCGTAGTTGATAACGTCGTCATGGGGTTGTCCTGTTGTCGGTTGGCGCAAAGTTGAGCTAGGGTGGTCAAAATGTGTGTCGCTAGAATTTGGCGATAATTTTACCGTATAATGCCAACTAAGGTTAAGATATTTTGCATGTGGGTATTAGCATCACAGGGGGAGGGGTAATGTTATACGTGGTGATAGCAGGGATTTTTATATTAGGGTATATGGCGATTGCCTTTGAGCATAACATCCATGTCAACAAAGCTGCCAGCGCGCTACTGACTGCGATTGCGTTATGGGTACTGCTGAGCTTTGGTATCGATACGCTTGTTGCCAACCATTCGGTGACCGCCAGTCTTGCCAATCATCAAGATTCCTTGCATTTTGTCGGCGAGCAGTTACGTGAGCATTTGGCAGAAATCGCCGAGATTTTGTTCTTCTTGATGGGGGCGATGGCGATTGTTGAGCTGATTGATGCGCATGATGGCTTTCGAGTGATTACCGATAAAATCCATACCAAAAATGCCAGTAAATTACTCGCCATTATTACGATTATCACCTTTTTTCTCTCATCGTTACTCGATAACTTAACCACCACCATTGTAATGGTATCACTGGTGTCAAAAATCATCGATGACCAAAAAATGCGATGGTATTTTGCAGGTCTTATTGTGATTGCGGCCAATGCAGGCGGCGCTTGGTCACCTGTGGGTGATGTCACCACCACCATGCTATGGATTGGCGGGCAGATTACCGCAACGGGTATTATGGCAAATGTGTTTATCCCAAGTATCGTATGTACACTAATCCCCATGGGTTTGGTGATGATGCAGCTAAAGGGTCAAACCATGACTGCGCCTGTACTGCCAAGCGGACAAGAATCTGACAGTGAATTGGCTAGTATGCCTATAGAGCAGCGTATCGAAAGCCTACGTGCTACCATCAAATCAAATGCCCAAGACAGCATCAGTCAAAAAACGCGCATGACAGTGTTACTGCTGGGCTTGGGTGCATTGGCATTTGTGCCAATTTTTAAAACCATTACCCATTTGCCCCCTTATGTCGGCGTGTTGTTTGGCTTGGCAGTACTGTGGATGGTCACTGAAATCATGCACCGTCACCAAGATCATTATATCCGTGAGCGTATCGGGGTTGAAGGCGTATTAAGCCGTATTGATATTCCCAGTATTTTATTTTTCCTCGGTATTTTATTGGCGGTGGCAGCGCTTGCCACTGCGGGCATACTCGGTGATGTAGCAAAATGGCTGGATGCCACTTTTGGCAATGTATATGTCATCAATGTCATGATTGGCTTGTTATCCTCAATCGTGGACAACGTGCCTTTGGTAGCAGGGGCAATGAATATGTATCCGCTGACCACCGATGCCAGTATCGCGCAAGCGGCGGCATCTGAAGCGGCGCGCCTTGAGCTGTTTCGTCAAGATGGCATGTTTTGGGAGTTTTTGGCTTATTGTGCGGGGACAGGCGGTAGCTGTTTGATTATCGGCTCGGCGGCAGGCGTGGCAGCGATGGGCATGGAGAAAATTCCGTTTATGTGGTACATGAAAAAAATCACTTGGCTTGCACTGATTGGCTATCTGGTCGGGGCAGGGGTGTATGTGCTGATTGAAACGATGATAAGATAATACGATAATTGGCTATTCAAGCATAAAAAAGGCGCTCATTTGCGCCTTTTTTATGGACTGGTTTTATGGACTGGTGGGTGATGGCATAGCTTCAATGTGATTAAACTTGCGCTAAATATAAAAAGTCAAAATTTACCCCAAAAAGCTATTGATTTTGATAAAAATATGCTAAACTATTGCCCTTTTTGGTGTACCTAAACTTTGCTAAAACTGTATTTATGCCGTTTTTTCAATTGTTTGGGTCTTTTAGGCTCTAACCACTGAACTAGATTCAATTGATTGCATTCACAGAGAGAACATTATGGTAGTTATCCGTTTACAACGCGGTGGTGCGAAAAAACGCCCATTTTATCAAATCGTGGTAACCGACTCACGCAATGCCCGTGACGGTCGTTACATCGAAAACATCGGGTTCTTTAACCCACTAGCGCAAGGTCAAGAAGTGCCAGTACGTATCAACGCTGACGCTTACCAAGCATGGATTAACAAAGGTGCACAACCTTCTGACCGTGTTGCCGCTTTATTTAAAGCAGCTAGCAAAGCACAAGCAACTGCTTAATTTTTTATAAAAATTAGGTACAGCGGACTTTAATATGGCAAAACAACCGACAGACTTGCATACCAATGAGGCTAACGCATCGCTGTTTAAAATCGGCGAGCTAAAAAAGCCTTATGGCATTCATGGCTGGCTATGGGTATTTAGCCTTACTGAAGACCGTGAAGCGATATTTCATATGCAGCCTTGGGTCATCAATACTGCCATGGGTCAAAAGACCTTAACGGTAAAAAACTGGCGACAACAAGGTAAAGGCTACGTGGTACAACTTAACGAAGTACCCGACCGCAATATCGCAGAAACTATGTTTGGCGTGAGCCTTTGGGCAGAAAAAAACAATCTGTCTGAGCTTGCAGAAGACGAATATTATTGGTCAGATTTGATTGGTTTGACGGTGATTAGCCAGTCAGAAAATGTCATTTTAGGACGTGTAAAAGAGCTGTTTGAAACAGGGGCACATGCCATTATGGTAGTCGAGCCGACTGCCGATAGTGTGGATGGCGAAGAAAGACTGATTCCTTGGCACAAACAGACCATTGGCGAGGTAAATTTAGCCGAGCAAACCCTGATGGTCGATTGGGGCAGTGATTATTAAACGTTGATACCTTGCATTGATGATTAACATTTGCGTACTCATCCCTGACGGGCACTTAGCATTTATTCGATGAAAGTTTGTCAATCAACAAGGCGTTGTTAATGCCAAGCTAAAGTGAGTGTAGCGTATGTTTTTTGCGGTAATAACCATTTTGCCCGAAATGTTTGCTAGTATTACTGATTTTGGCATCACTGGGCGGGCGCTGGCTCGCAAGCAAGCGGAAATCTTGCTGATTAACCCAAGAGACTTTACCACAGACAATTATCGGCGTATCGATGAGCGTCCGTTTGGGGGTGGTCCTGGCATGGTGATGATGGCAGAGCCGTTACAAAAAGCCATCGACTACGCCAAAACGCAAGCCAATGCGCGCGGTAAAACCTGTCCTGTGGTGTATTTGTCGCCACAAGGCAAGACACTGAGCGAAAGCAGGGTGCTTGATTTTTGCCAATATGACGGCTTGATTTTGTTATGCGGTCGTTATGAAGGCATTGATGAAAGACTACTGAGTCAGTATGTCGATATTGAGTGCTCAATTGGTGATTACGTGCTGACAGGGGGCGAATTGCCTGCGATGGTGTTGATGGATAGTGTGATACGCCGATTGCCCAATGTGATGGGCGATGATTTATCGGCGCAGCAAGACTCCTTCGTGGATGGCTTGCTCGATTGTCCACAATATACTAAACCAACTGAATATCAAGGGATGAAAGTGCCTGACGTGCTGTTGTCAGGGCATCATGCCAACATCGCCAAGTGGCGATTTATTCAGCAGGCAACACGCACCCAGTTAAGACGTCCTGATTTGTGGCAAGCATTTGTGCCAACCAAACAGCAACAAAAATGGCTGACAGAAGCAGCGCAATCTGCTAAAGACAGCAACCCAGATTCATCCACTTGACGGATGCCCTAATCGTGTCGATTGCTATCAAGGCACATAAAATTAGCGGGGAGTATGCGCGTTTGCTGACGCCAACTAACTTTAGTCAGCTTAGCCTCTGTCCCCAGTGAGAGGAGAAAATCTCATGAGTAACAAACATCCTTTGGTTCAACAAATCGAAAACAGCCAGCTTAAGCAAGACGTACCAAGTTTTGGTCCTGGTGACACTGTTGTCGTACAAGTAAAAGTGCGTGAAGGCGACCGTGAGCGTCTACAAGCATTTGAAGGTGTTGTTATCGCTAAACGTAACCGCGGCTTAAACTCTGCGTTTACCGTACGTAAAATCTCTAGTGGTGTAGGTGTTGAGCGTGCGTTCCAAACCCATTCACCACAAATTGCAAAAATTGAAGTAAAACGTCGTGGTGATGTACGCCGTGCCAAACTTTACTACCTACGTGACCGTTCTGGTAAATCAGCACGTATCCGTGAAAAACTGTCAGTGCGTAAAGAAGAAGCGCAAGCTTAAGGCTTTAACTGCGTTATTTATTATCTGCCTAAATGGGTTAAACTTTGATTGTCATGGTTTAATCAACACCAAAAAAGCAAAAACCCCAAATTTTTTAGTTTGGGGTTTTTTTGTTAAGAAGGAATTTTTAAAAACTTGAAATTATTTTGCGAAAAAGTTTAAGTCTTAACATTTTTGTGACATAATTTCAAGTTAAGAAAAGATTAGCTATATTGGATAATTATAATAAGGTATCTTATGAATTTTGAGGTTCATATAAAGAATTTAGGCAAAGTAGGAAATGCTACAATTCCTATAACCCCTTTGACTATTATCACAGGAGCAAATGGTAGTGGTAAAAGTTTTTTTACTAAATCATTATATTCTATTTTAACAACTTTGAATAAAAATTTGTTTAGAGACAGTATTAATCAGGAAATTGCTGTTATAGATAGGCTTTTACAAATATTGACAGAAAATTTATCTCGAAAGAGCAAAACTGATATTGAAGAAATAGATTTACTTAGAGAAGCTACCAATGAGATTCAGCAAAGACTAGAAGAGTTAAATTTTCTGGATTTAGAGTCGTATCTTTTAACAATTAAAAGGCTTGAACCTAACACTAAGCGACTTAAAAGATTACTCCAAAATTTTGAAAAACGAATTAAAGGCACTAAAACGAAATTTGCTTCAATTGAACATCTTTTACAAGCATCTAATCAAAGACTGGTTTCAATTGAGAAAAAAATAACTAATAGTCCAAATTCTTACTATGAGTTTATAATCTCAAGAATCAATAATGAATTAAACAGCAACTTCCAAATTAAGTCATCAAATGAACTTATATCATTTAAAGAAGACTTTGCAACTATTTCAATAGACAGATTATTTGAATATCAAATAAATAGAGGTTCTAACAATGATATTGATTTAAAGTTAGATTTTTCGGAAAGTATACGAAGTTTAAACGAAATTGTCTTTTTTGAATCTCCAGCCTATTGGAAAGTTAGAGAAGCATTAATATATAGGCAGGATGTTGCAAGATTTGAAAATTATGAAAACCGCATACTTACAGGTGTTCCAAAATACTTTTATGACTTAGATAGATTATTTAATTTAAATTTGACAACTACTGGTAAAAACGAATTTGAACACTTAGCAAAAAAAATTGAAGAAATTTTGCAAGGCAGTTTTAAATTTGATAAAGGAACATTGACTTATATTGATAATATAACTTCAAGAGAAATTCCAAAAAATCTTATTTCCTTTGGTATGACTAATCTTGGAATGATTCATGCCTTACTTCAAAAAGAAATTATAACTAGAGGCTCATTTATTTTTATAGATGAACCAGAGTCAAACTTACATCCTGAATGGCAGATTTTGCTTGCAGAAATTTTGGTTGAACTAGCTAATAATGGTGTAAATGTTGTTATAGCTACTCATAGTTCAGATATGTTAAAAGCTTTAGAAGTAAATTTAAAAGAAAAGGATTTAGTTGAAGATAAATCTTTTATTTCAACAACATATTTTACAAACAATGGTGGCTTATTAGAATTAGATGGTGAACTCCCAATTGATAAACTGAACTCTGCAAGAGCAGAATTGTTAAAACCTTACCAAAGAATGAATATTAGAAAGCAAGGTTTCTTTGATGATTGATTCTGTTATAAATGAAGAATATATTGAGCATTCTGCTGATAAAAATGGTTATATTGAAAAGTCTAACAGAAAGGCTTTTTTGTTAGATGGGGATAAGGGGATTTTTCCATTATTAAAGTTTCAGAGTAAAGGTTGTTTAAAAATAGTTGATTATATTAGATATAAAAGCAATGACACCTCCCATATATATTTAATAGAACTCACTGATTTAAAAAATGATATTAAGGACTGTATAGAGTGTGAAGCATTATTAAGAGATACTTCTACTGATGTAAGAAATTTTGTAAAGAGTTTAGACCATGATGGGTTAAAACGAACACAAAAAAAATTATGGCTGGAAACTACTGAAGAAGTAAAAGGTAAATGGATGGGATCTATCGCTTGTTATGAAAGAATATTGCGAATAAGAAATGAAAACATTTATCCTAAATACCATTTAGTAATAGTTCTTAAGAATGATACTGACCCTAAAGAATTAGATTTGTTTAAAACTGAATTGAATAACAAACTTTCGGGGATGACTGGTAGAATTGAAGTTTTGACAACAGGAGAGCTATAAGAAAGAAGATTCATTTATCAGTTTTCAAACACATTTAACTCACGTTGACAAAGAAGATTTTATACATTGTCAACGTAAATTATAATAATTTATTAAAATTCTATGATTTCTTAGCCGTCCAGCCTTTTGGGCGTTCATAGTCTTCATTATCCAAAAATTTATTGCGCTGCTCGGTAATAAATTTTTTGGCTTTTGGGTCAATCATGCTTAAGTGATTTTCATTGATGAGCATGGTTTGGTGCTCTAGCCATTCGTTCCACGCTTTGGCAGATACGGTGTTTTGCAGTTCTTCACCAAGCTTGTTAGGAAACGGCGGTTTTGGCATTTTGGGTAGCTTTTGTTTGTATTTACGGCACATGACCATGTGGTCAGCGGGGTTATAAGTTTCCATTTGTTATCCTGTTAATAGTTGCTAGTCTAAGTTGCTAGTCTAAGTCGCTTGCATCGGCATAAATCCAAGCGGTAGCGCCACTGTCAAAGTGACCTTCCACTCGTGCGTAGGCATCGACTTCGTATTGGTCGGCTTGGGCAAGCTCATCATCGGTAATGTCAAAAATCACACCTGCCACTTTGTCGGTTGGGTTGTTGGTTTTAAGTAATATCGAATGAAAACGTTTGCCACTTTTGGCGAGCACATCTTCATCGGTGATTTCAATTTCACCCAACTGGTAGCCAATGAGTTGGTCTTTACTACCCACCAGTGTACGCCCAAAGATGGCAAGCTGTACATTTTCTTGTTGTAATGTGCCATACGAGAACAGTTTTGGCATATTAATGACCTAATTGTTCGATACGCTGACGACCACGTTCAATCGCCATTTTGACTTGATTAGGCGCTGTACCGCCAATGTGGTTACGGGCATTGAGCGAACCTTCAAGGGTCAGATATTCAAATACATCCTCACCAATTAAGTCGCTAAAGCCTTGAAGCTCATCGAGCGATAATTCACTCAAATCTACGCCTTTTTGCACACCTAACGCTACTGCTTTACCCACTACTTCATGCGCGTCGCGGAAGGCTAAGCCTTTACGTACTAGATAATCCGCCAAATCGGTGGCGGTCGCATACCCTTTCATGGTCGCGGCACGCATATTTTCTTTGTTTGGAATTAAGTTTGGCATCATATCAGCAAAGGCAAGTAGGGAGCCGGTTACAGTATCTACTACATCAAATAGCGGCTCTTTATCTTCTTGGTTGTCTTTGTTGTAAGCCAGCGGTTGGTTTTTCATCAAGGTCAATAGGGTAATCATATCGCCAAACACGCGTGCTGCTTTACCCCGTACCAGCTCGGGCACATCGGGATTTTTCTTTTGTGGCATAATCGATGAGCCCGTACAAAAACGATCGGGGACGACCACAAATCCAAATTGCGCTGACATCCACAAGATGATTTCTTCACTCATACGTGACAAATGCATCATCAACAGGCTTGCGCTACTGGCAAATTCAATGGCAAAATCACGGTCGGATACGGCATCTAATGAGTTTTGACAAATCCCTTCAAAGCCTAATAGCTCGGCAGTAAATTCCCGCTCAATCGGATAAGTCGTACCTGCCAGCGCTGCGGCGCCTAGAGGCATTTGGTTGATACGTTTTCGACCATCAATCAAGCGCTCGCTATCACGCATTAGCATCTCAAACCATGCCATCACATGATGACCAAAACTGACAGGCTGCGCGGTCTGCAGATGGGTAAAGCCTGGCATGATAGTGTCGGTATGCTGGCTTGCCAAATCAAGTAAGCCCGTTTGTAGGCGTTTTAACAATCCTAAAATAATATCGGTTTGGTCACGCAGATATAAACGGATATCGGTTGCAACTTGGTCATTACGGCTACGCCCTGTATGCAGTTTTTTGCCGACATCGCCAATGATAGCGGTCAGACGAGATTCCACATTCATGTGCACGTCTTCAAGCGCCACCGACCATACAAATTTGCCATCGGCAATTTCTTGTTTGATTTGGGTTAAACCACCAACGATTTGGTCTTTGTCCGCCTCGGTGATGATGCCCGCTTTGGCAAGCATGGTGGCATGAGCAATCGAGCCTGCGATGTCTTGATTGGCAAAACGTTGGTCAAATCCGACAGACGCGGTAAATTCAGCGACAAAACTGTCGGTGGCTTCGCTAAAACGTCCACCCCACATACTAGATGTGCTAGAATCAGCGGAAATTTGATTGCTCATAATACGTCCATTTTTTGTGTAAGTTTGAAAGGAATAAAGACAATGAGATTGCTGGAGCTGTTATTTCCCTCTGCAAAATCTAGGGCTAGTATAGCAAAAACTGAGGATGCCTCACAAATTTCACTCAAGCGGATTAAAGAGCCGCTCACCAGCACCTTTTTCCTGCCCAATCTGAGCGAAAAACAGACCATCAAACTGTGGGCAAGCTATATCGCGTTTTATTCACTGGTTTCGATTGTAACGCTGTTAACTTTTACCCATGATATCAGTTTGATTATCCGTCATAGCATTGAAACGGTGGTGATTACTAGCTTAGTTGTGACGGGTGAAATGGTTTTTGTGGCGAATTCTGCCAAAAAATTCAGAGAATTTAATTGGCGTTCAAAACAAATCACCGCCTATCTGCTATCGACCTCGTTTATTATCGTGCCGGTACTGAGTTTGCTAGGTCGGTTGCTGTTATTTTTCACACTGGGCTATGAAGTCAGTTTAAATACGCTGATACTAGAAACCCTGGTGAATACTTTATGTGCCTTTTTGATGATAGCGGTGCTGCTCACCTTTTTTGAGATACAGTACCAAAATATTCGCCGCGCTGAACTGCGTACCCAACAAAAACTCATTGAACAAAACGAGCAGTTAAAGGCGCGTATCACCCCGCATTTTTTCTTTAATCTACTCAATACTATGCAATATCTGATAGAAACCGATGCGTATGAAGCCGAGAGAATGATTTGTCATATCTCAAATCTGTATCGGGTGAGCTTTGATGAGACGCGTGAGATTGCGCTCCTTGATGAGATGGCGCTATGCGAAAGCTATTTGAGCATCGAAAAATACCGTTTTGATAAAAAGCTGAAGGTAACTTGGCATTTGCCCGATGAAGATTTGCTCTATGACATGGTGATTACCTCGTTATCGCTACAAATAGTGATTGAAAAACTGATCGTACTGATTGTTGAAAACAGCACCGACCCCATTCACATTATTATTAGTATCGATTGGCAAAACGATGTTGTCAAAATTGATATCGAAATTGAGCTGCCAGCCACGACATATCAGCTGATTTGTCACGATATTCACCAAAAACTGCAGTTTAATAGCCAAGTGGCAATTTTGCGTCAGTATTTTGGTCATGAAGCCAGCATTCACTTTGAATTATCTGGACATTTGTTAGTGACTCAAATTCGTTATCCCCTCAAAGATGTCGCAGCTTTTTAGCCCATTTATTTTGTTAGTCGGAATTGGCATAAAAAAGTCACCAATCTAACGCGGCATTTTACATTTTATTTAACAAACTATGATATATTAGCATCTACTTAATAAAATGCGTTTATTAGTTTATCTAATCAGTTAAGCGCTATTTTATAAGGGTTTGATTGCTCACAAAGAGGTTGTGTTGGATTTGGCATAAGATTTTGAAGTACGTAAGATTTGTAGGGTTAAAGGCATGTGTTTTTGACCTCAAAGGAGCAAAGGAGTAAACAGTGAGAATTGTGATCTGTGACGATGAGCCACTAGCCCGAGAGAGGTTGGCGCGTATCGTAAGAGAAGAGGGACATGAAGTAATTGCCCTGGCAGCCACAGGTATGGAGGCCATTGCAAAAGTCAAAGAACTCGCACCCGATGTAATTTTGTTAGACATTCGGATGCCAGGAATGGATGGTATCCGCTGCGCCCAAGAGCTCAATGAGCTTAATAATGCGCCCGCCATTATTTTTGTGACCGCGTATGACCATTACGCGATTGCCGCATTCAAAGCACACGCGGTTGGCTATTTGCTAAAGCCTGCCAACAAAGAAGAAGTGTTACAGGCGCTAGCGAGAGCATCAACGCTTAGTAATGCACAGCTCAATGAAATCAGTCGATTAGAAGATCCGCTAGCACAGTCCAATCGTCAGCATATTGCGGCGCGTACCCATCGTGGTGTGGAGCTGATTGCGCTGCAAGATATTTATTACTTTACGGCTGACCAAAAATACGTGCAAATCCGTCATAAAGGTGGCACGGTTTTAATTGATGAAACGCTCAAAGAGCTTGAACAAGAATTTGGTGATGCGTTCTTTCGTATCCATCGCAATGCATTAATCAATCTTAACTACCTAGAAATGCTTGAAGCGATTGACCAAGGCCAGTACCAAGTGTGTTTCAAAGGCTTGCCCGACAAGCTTGCCATCAGCCGCCGTCATTTACCATTACTACGGGATAAAATCCAATCAATGTAGCGTAGGCTTTCGTATGTTTGCGTCTACTTCAATGAGTCGTAAGAGTAATTAGCCTGACATTTTGCTATACTGTTGCCTAACTCGCTGAATTAATGACAGATACCCATCTGACAAATGCCTAGCTTAGAGAGTTAGGCATTTTTATCGAATGCTAAAAAAGATACTGCTATGACTACGTTAACCACTTTAAATATCGCCACTCGCCAAAGCCCGCTTGCATTGTGGCAAGCCGAACACATCCAAGCGCGGTTGCAAGCGCTGTACCCAAGCCTGACCGTCAATCTAGTACCGATGGTCACCCAAGGCGACAAAATCCTAGATACCCCGCTGGCCAAAATCGGCGGCAAAGGCTTATTTGTCAAAGAGCTTGAGCAAGCCTTATATGAAAAACGTGCCGATATCGCCGTGCATTCGCTCAAAGACGTACCCATGGTGCTCCCTGAAGGTCTGACGCTTGGCGCATATTGTGAGCGTGAGCAGCCAACCGATGCGTTTATATCAAATCACTATGAAAGTATAGATGCGTTGCCACAAGGCGCTAAACTTGGTACATCAAGTTTACGCCGTCAATGCCAAATTCAGCAATATCGTCCTGACTTAGAGATTATCAGCCTACGCGGCAATGTAGGCACGCGCTTATCCAAGCTAGATGCAGGTGAGTATGATGCCATTATTTTGGCAACCAGTGGCTTGACGCGTTTGGGGCTTACCGATCGTATCCGCCATGAACTCGATACGCATATCAGTCTGCCCGCGGTCGGACAAGGTGCGCTTGCCATTGAATGCCGAAGTGATGATGCCGATGTGCTGGCACTACTAGAACCGCTCAATGACGAGCCAAGCCGTCTATGCGTGATGGCAGAACGCGCCATGAATCGTCATTTACAGGGTGGTTGCCAAGTGCCGATTGCAGGCTTTGCTACCATTCAAGATGGACAAATTTATTTAAAGGGTCGGGTCGGCAGTGTAGATGGTAAAACCTTGTTAAAAGCAGAGCATCATAACGCGTTAGTTGATGACGCAAGGGAGTCTGAGCAAATTGCTGAAGCCATGGGCGTGGTGGTGGCTGAAGCGCTCATTGCACAAGGTGCGGACAAAATCTTGGCGCAGATTTATCAAGACCGCTGATATTGAACGATACGCATAGCCATGCAATTTATCAATACCAGACCTGATCAGAGAGCCAAGACGCTAAGCCTATTTTTGCGTCAGCATGGCGTTACAGTGATTGACCTGCCGCTGTTGACGTTGGTAGAAAAGCCGATGACAGTGGCAGAGCAGGCAGGTTTACAATCGATTGACCGTTATCAAGTGGTGGTGCTAGTCAGCGAAGCGGCAGTAAAGTATGGCTTAGCGAGGCTTGCTACCTTAGTCAAGCTAACGGAATTGTCCAAAAAGATTACATGGGTGGCGGTGGGTGACAAAACCGCAAATTACTTTAACCAAACCTGGCAGCAGCTCACAGAGTTGCCACCACCTACCATTATTTTTCCTGATGAAAAACGCGCGCAAAACAATGAAGGGCTATTGAATTTGCCGGTAATCCAAGCGCTTGGTAAAGGCGATTATTTGCAGGTATGGCGCGGCATCGGCGGACGAGAATTATTGGCAGATACATTGGCGGCAAAAGATGTGCAAGTACATTTGCTAAACTTGTACCAACGGGTTCTACCAAGCACAACCACCCAAACATTTGCGATTTGGCAACAAACGCAGAGCCACAACCAACCCATCATTGTACTCATCTCAAGTTTGACCGCCTGGCAAAACTGGCAACAACTAACAGCAGGTACTGAAATGGTTGCTAGTTGTTATTATTTGGTATTGCAGTCGCGTATTGCAGAGCAAATGTTATTACAGCACGCTAATCTTAACATAACTATCATCCCTGACTTAATGCCTGCGACGATTCTACAAGCATTAACTACTCACCAATAGCTGCATGGCTTTCGGTTTTGCCAAACTATTTATCTGCGTATTTTTCACCCAAGACAACGACTGCATCGCTTGTTGCAATTTTTTAGTCAATTTTTCACGTTGCTCGGCGTTCAACGAAATCGTTAAGGGAGTCAAAAACCAATGAAAATGGGTAAGGCTATGTTTGACAGTATCAGTACTATCTAAGTTAACCTGCTCGATATTTAGCAGCTGCTCGGCTTGTAAGAACGCAAAAATAATCTGCTCAGCCGTGTTGTATTCGGCTTCAAACGTCGCTTCTTGCTGCCAGGTTGCCAGTAGCGGCGCGACTGTATTTTTTGCCCCCTGTTGTTTTTTGACAAAGGCCAATGGTAAACACCACAGTCCACCCCAAATCCCAGTGTCAGGACGTTGTAGCCACAAGGTTTTGCCATCGCAAACCAGCTTTAACGCTAGCGAAAACTTAGACGGATTGGGCGATTTTTTACTTTTTACTGGATAAAAACTTTGCTTACCTTGGGCGTTTGCCACGCAGTCGGCTTGCACGGGACACAGTAGGCAGGCAGGTTTGGCTTTGGTGCATAGCGTCGCCCCCATATCCATCATCGCTTGCGCATAGTGCCCACTGTCACGGGTCGGTGTTAGGCGCTCGGCGAGTTGCCAAAGCGCTTTGGTGGTGGCAGTTTTGGTGATATCGCCGTCAATGCCAGCCCAGCGGGTCAGCACACGTTTGACATTACCATCGCAAATCACCCCCCTTTCACCGCCATATTGGTCAGCTCTGACACCCATCGCCACAATCGCGCCTGCCGTAGATTGACCCACGCCTGAAATCTGCTCCCAGTGAGCAACCGTTTGCGGAAATTTGCCAGTTTGCTCGATGATATCCACCAGCTGCTTGGCACCTTTATGCAGATTGCGCGCACGCGCATAGTAACCCAGTCCTGCCCAGTGCTCAGCGACTTGCTCCCAAGATGCGCTTGCCAAATCCTGCACGGTGGGAAAACTTACCATAAATCGCTCAAAATAAGGAATTACCGTCGCCACTTGGGTCTGCTGTAGCATGATTTCAGATAACCACACCGGGTAGGGGTCTGGCGTGTCAAGCTGATGCTGCTGCCACGGCAGATCATGACGCCCGCTATGGTCAAACCAGGTCAAAATACGCGGTGCAAAACTATCAAGCTCTATTTCGGTATGTGTTTCGGTATGCGCTTCGGTATGACTGTGGCTTAAGTGCTGATTAGGAATTTGCATCGTTGAGGGGTTTGTATTCGGATGTGCGTTCAAAATTCACCATCGGGTTAATATCGTGATAGCTATATAAGACTTTCTAGTTAGGATTCAATACTGACTGATAAGATGGCTAAAAATCTTGACTAAAACTAGGACATAGACATAAAAAAAGCAATATCATGAGGGATATTGCTTTTGGGGCTAACGATGCAGCGGCTGTATGTTATACAAGATTGTCTTGCATAAACGCAATCATTTCATCCCAGCTGGCTTTTGCGGCATCTGCATCATAGCCCAAATCCACGCCATTTTCTTCGGCGCGTTTGTCGGCATTAGGATTGGTAAAGCCGTGTTTGGCGCCTTCGTACACATCGACTGTGTATTCAACATCGGCGTTATCCAACTCTTTTTTCAGCCCTTCAATCGCATCCATCGACACCATGCTATCGGCTTCACCATGTGCGACCAATACTTTGGCGGTGAACTTGCCTTTTTGTGCCGGTTGTTTTGGGGCAGGGTTGCCGTGGAAAGTCGCCACTGCTTTGAGCGGGAAACCTTCACGCGCCATGTCTAGGGCGATTTTGCCGCCAAAGCAAAAACCAATTGCGCCAAGACGGTTTGTGTCAACAGCTTCAAGGTCAGTAAAGTCATCCATAATGAGTTTACAGCGCGCCATCAACATGTCTTGGTCGGCGAGCATTTGGCTCATCCATTCATTGGCTTGGGCGGCATCTGTGGTCAGTTTACCTTCGCCATACACATCCATGGCGACGGCAGCAAAACCCGCTTCGGCTAAACGCTCAGTGACTTTTTGTGGGTGCTCAACCACGCCCCACCATTCAGGCGCCACCAAAATCGCTGGGGCAGGATTGTCGTGGCTCGCTGATTCTGGTAGACAGACATAGCTTTTGAGCTCCACGCCATCGGTGGTGGTAGATTCGAGTTGTAAAATTTGAATTGGCATCATGGATCCTTATGTTATGGTAAATATATGATTGGTTGCTATTGTTATAAGACACTGGCGTTATAAAAACGCTGGATTCATACGCTAATGAGAGCGTGGCAAGTCAGTGCAACGGTTAATATAGGCACTACTGTATACTGAAATCATCGTATTTTCCGTTATAATACTGTCACTGTTTTATACAAGCCGAAAGTTGGAAACATAATGAGCCAATCTGTTACCTTACGCCCGCAATTTTGGGAGCGATTTTCGTTAGAACAATTGACCCAAGCTGAATGGGAAGCCTTGTGCGATGGCTGTGGGGCGTGTTGTTTGATTAAATTTAAAGACGATGACACCGATGAAGTTGAATACAGTGATGTCGCCTGTCGACTGCTTGATTGTACCACAGGGGCTTGCCAGCATTATCCAACAAGGCGCGACTATGTGCCCGACTGCATCAGCCTAACCATCGATAACGTTGGCGAGATGTATTGGCTACCGGCAAGCTGTGCCTACAAGCGCTTGTACTACGGGCAACCACTGCCAAGCTGGCATTTATTACTTACTCAAGATGCCGCCGTGACACAAACTATGATGCGGCAAAAAAATATCAGCGTGGCGGGACGCTGTCAGTCTGAAACAGAAGTTTCTGAGCTAGAGCAGGAAGAACGGGTGATTCATTGGATTCGCCAATAGTGCTTGGCTATTCGAGACTTTACTAGCACCGAGCAAGCTGATGAGTGAGTAAAATTAGCCAATTAATACAATAAAATTAAGAAAAATACCATTGCAATCATCATGGGCTTAAGGTAAGGTAAAAAAATCTTTCGCCATATGAGGGTCTCGTCGGCTATGTCAGACGACAATTCGAGTTCACACCTGTCAAACAAACAGCAAGGCAGTAGCTGGTCACGCGGTCTAAAACGCTGGCTATCCACCGCCCCTGAAACCCGTGATGAACTAGTCAAATTGGTACATGATTCGCGTCGATTTTTGGCGCCCGACACCGTCGATATGTTAGAGGGCGTGCTAGATTTACCCGCCATTCAAGTGCGAGAAATCATGACCCCTGTCAGCCACGTTGCAGGCATCACCCAGCACCAAAACTTGCAAGATATCATGTCGCTCTATATGGAAACCGCCCACTCGCGTTATCCTGTATTTATCGATGACAACAAAGACACAGTGATGGGTATCTTACTTGCCAAAGATTTGATTCCGTTTTTGGTCGCCAAGGCGCAAGGTCAAAACATTGACCATTTCAATCTTGAGGCAATTGTACGTCAGCCAATTTATATCAGTGAAACTGCGCGTTCTGACAACCTGCTGCGTCTATTTCAAAAAAATCAAATTCATATGGCAATCGTCATCGATGAGTTTGGGGTGGCATCAGGCGTGGTGACGATGGAAGACTTACTCGAGGAAATTGTCGGTGATATCATCGATGAGCATGACGATATCGAAGAAGATACCGATATCAATCATATAGTGCCTGTACCCAACCAGCTTGACACATGGATTGTGCAATCCATCACCTCAGTCTCAGACTGTAATGAACAGCTAGGTACCCATTTTGATAGTGAGGATGTCACTAGTATGGGCGGACTGGTCATGCAAGAGCTTGGCGAAGTCAATGAGGTGTTGGGTCAAACCGTCTTTATTGACGATTGTCGTTTGACGGTATTGTCAGCAGATGGTCGATTTATCCAAGAAATTGAACTGGTTAAAGGGTATAATCAGCTCGACGATTAGTCCAATTACTTATGTTTGCAAAACCGTTTAACCCTAAAGGCAATACCCGCCAATGCGTCTTACTACCCAGTCCCTAAAAAAGCAACTTTCTGTACAATCTCATCACGATAGTGCCAAATCTGCAAATACCAAACAGCCGCTGTTACCTAAACTGGTGCTGGCTTGGCTTGCGGGTGCAGCATTTATCTTTGCGTTAGCGCCTTACAATTTTTGGATAGTGGCACTGTTGTCGCCACTGGTGCTGTATTGGCTATTATTGCCCCCAATGTCAAATTGGCGGGCGTTTTGGCTCGGTGAAATGTATGGTATGGGATTGTGGAGCGTGGGCGCGTTTTGGTTGTTTACCTCCATTCATACCTATGGTGATACCCCTACCTTGTTAGCCTTGCTGATGATTGGTTTTGTTGGCTTAGGAATGGGATTGTTTCATGGTGCCTTGGCGGTCATTTTTAACCGCTTTGTGGCAAAACAGCCGCTAAGCTTTGCATCATTATGGGTGGTACAAGAGTGGTTAAAAACCTGGCTATTTACAGGTTTTCCTTGGCTATTTGTGGGCTATGCTTATACAGCGCAACCTTGGCTGACGAGCCTTGCCCCAATTTTTGGGGTGTTGGCGCTGAGCTTTGTATCAGTGTTCGCCTCAGCCAGTCTGGTGGAAGCGGCGCGAAAAAAATACCGTTTTTTAATTCCCTCATCTGTGATGTTACTGGCAAGCGTGGCGCTGTGGCTTATTGCCCCGCAATGGACGACCCCCAAAGGCACACCAAATCTGAAAGTCTCTTTAGTGCAAGGCAATATTCCGCAGGACTTAAAATGGCTGCAAGAATACCAAATCCAAACGCTGGGTATCTATGCAGGTTTAAGTAAAACGGAATGGGGTCAGGACATTATCTTATGGCCAGAGTCGTCAATTCCGATGTTTCAAACCGACGCCATGCCCTTTATCAGCCAAATTGCTGCCCAAGCCCGCGAAAGCAATAGCGCATGGCTCACCGGTATTCCGTATGTGGATGTCAATGAATACGACCCAAAAGTTGATAAGTACGAGCCATTTTACAACAGTGTGATTGCTTTGGGCGCCGATGCCAAAGGCTTATACAAGAAACAAAATTTGGTACCCGTGGGCGAATATATCCCGTTTGAAGGCATGTTAGATTGGGCATTACCAAACTTGATGGGCGGCACCATGAGTTTTCGCAGTGGGTCTGCGCACCAAGCGCCCTTGCAAGTCAAAAACCACCCAGTCGGGGTGGCGATTTGTTATGAAGTCGCCTATCCTGATACCACCCGCCGCAATGCCAAAAATACCGACTTTTTATTGACCGTATCCAATGATGCTTGGTTTGGCACATCGGCAGGTCCATTACAGCATCTACAAATGGTGCAAATGCGCTCGATTGAAACCGGTCGCTGGTTTATGCGCGCGACCAATACTGGCGTGACCGCCATTATCAATGATAAAGGCAATATTGTTGCCAAAGCGCCAGCCTTTGAACGCACAGTGCTACGGGGTGAGATCCAATCGCGCGTTGGTAATACGCCATTTATGCGCTGGGGTAGTTACCCTATCTTAGCACTGGCAGCGCTATTGCTACTGATTAGTTGGCTGGTTCGTAAAACACGTTAAAAACCTTAGATGCAGTAAGGTTTTGTCACCAATTGCAAAAATTTAGTATATAATGGTTACAAAGTTCCGTATAATAGTTATAAATTAGATTTGAATTCATTTAGATTCAACAACTCTTGCCCCAATGATTTACAGTGAGGTTTACGATGGCTCATCATGAAGTCGTGGAAAACAATGTCAAAAAAGAACTTAGTTATTCTTTAATTGGCGTTTTAGCGTTTCTAGGCGTGGTTTTATTAATCCTTATTTCAGCAATTGTTCGCCCCGCTGGTAACCATGTCGACGTTGCAAAACTCAATGCTGAAGTGGAAGCCAAAGCTGCTGCATCTGCTGCTGCCGCTGCCAAACCAGCAGGTTCGACGCCTGCGGCAACCTCACCTGCGGCGGGTGAAACCACCACCGCCACTGCCAATGCAGACACCGCAACAGGTCCAAATGCCACGGTTGCCAGCCCAGATAATGCCTCGATGACGCCATCTTCTGCACCAACGGCTACTGCAAAAACATCGACCATTGAAGCGCGTAATGCCTCAACGGCTGAAGCCAAAGCAGAGATTAAAGCCAAAACAGGTGAAACCCCAAATATCGCACCACCTGTTGCCTCAGCGGTCAAATCTCAAGAACAATCAAAATAAAACATCAATATCTAAATAAAAAACCACAGATACATAAAAAAACCACGTTAGATAACGTGGTTTTTTTGTGCGCTAAGTCGCCATTGTCAAGCTTAAGCTTTTTGGTAAGTGACAAACTGATAACTCAACCCGCTTTGCTCATCCGTGAATTTTTCACTTTCTGATGTTTTGACAAAATCACTGGTAATCTCTGGATAAAACGCCGCTGCATTGTCAATCACAGTATCGACATGGGTGATTTCTAAGCGATCACTAAACAGTAGGGCTTGTTGAAAAACTTTCTCGCCACCAATTACCCAAATCGTTTGCAAACCTTTACCATGCGCGAGCGATGAGGCTTGGGTCAGTGCGTCATCTAGGTTGTGCATCACAATGACGGCATCATCATCCACTTGGTAATCCAAATTGGTGGTAATCACAAAATTGGTACGGTTGGGCAAGGGTTTTGCGCCCATGGATTCAAAGGTCTTGCGACCCATAATCACGATACCGCCATTGGTATGTTTTTTAAAATGTTTCAAGTCCTCAGAGATGTGCCAAGGTAATTGATTGTCTTTGCCAATGGCGCGGTTTTGGCTCATCGCCACGATTTGGGCGACTTCCACATTAGAATAACTCATGATTTATCCTTATTGTTGTGAGTTTTGGTATTGGGCTGCAAGCTTATACAGAGACTTCAGCCTTAATTGTGGCATGGCTTTGATAATTTTTAATTTTTATATCGTTAAAATCAAAGGCAAAAATGTCAGTAATGTCAGGGTTGAGCCAAAGCTCGGGTAGGGCAAACGGCTCACGACTAAGCTGCTCATGCACTTGCTGTAAATGATTGTTATAGATATGACAATCGCCGCCCGTCCACACAAACTCACTGACGCCAAGCCCCGTCACATGGGCTATCATATGGGTTAGCAAGGCATAGCTGGCGATGTTAAAAGGTACACCCAAAAACAAATCCGCCGAGCGTTGGTACAACTGACAAGATAATTTGCCATCGGCGACAAAAAACTGAAACAGGGTATGACAAGGGGGCAAGGCCACTTCGTTGGCCTCCAAAGGATTCCAACCAGAGACAATCAAACGGCGCGAGTTTGGGTTGTTTTTGATTTCATTGACCACCCAGCTGATTTGGTCAAAACCGTCTGAATGGTAGCTGCCGTCCGCTTTTTTGCTTGCCCCGAAGTTGCGCCACTGGTGTCCGTATACCGCGCCAAGTTCGCCTTCAGGCTTGCCAAAGCGAGCTGTTTGCTCGGCGGTTGCCCATTCATTCCAAATGCGTACCCCATTGTCCTGCAAGTATTGGACATGGGTATCGCCTTTTAAAAACCAAAGCAGCTCATAAATCACGCTTTTGGTATGGATTTTTTTGGTGGTGAGTAGTGGAAAACCCTCATTCAAATCAAACCGCATCTGCGCGCCAAAATAGCTGATGGTACCCGTGCCCGTACGGTCGCCTTTTTGTATGCCGTTATCTAGCACCAGTTTAAGTAAATCCAAATAGGCTTGTTCATTTTTTGACGTAATCATGGGTGATGAGTTCCTTGGTTAGTTTTCTTTGTTAGTCCACATTCTTTTGATGGCCCCAATCATAGATTTGGTTTTTATACGCCCAAATCAATAAAACCAAACCACCGATAATCATCGGTAGGCTTAACATTTGCCCTTTTGTCATCCACCCTAATAAAATAAAACCTTGGTCAGCATCAGGTTGGCGGAAGAATTCGGTAATAAAACGTGCAATACCGTAGCCCATCACGAATAAGCCACTAACCGCCATACGCGGACGCGGCCGGCTGGCAAACCACCAAACCAACACAAACAGTACCACCCCTTCGGTAAAAGCTTGATACAGCTGTGAGGGATGGCGGGGGAGTAACAAATAATTGTTGCCATCAATCATAAAGGTTTGCGCAAGGCTTTGCAGGGCAGGGGTTTGTTTGAGCAGCTCATTGTCTTCATTAACCGCTTGCGGGAACAGCATCAGCCAGTTGTAACCACCGTCAGATACTCGACCCCACAATTCGCCATTGATAAAATTGCCAATACGCCCAAACAGCAGTCCGGTTGGCACGCAGGGAATAATAAAATCTAGCACATTCCAAATGTTCTTTTGATATTTGCGGGCAAAAAATAGCATTGCGATGGCGACACCCAAAAATCCCCCATGAAACGACATGCCGCCTTGGTTGATTTTGAACAAATACATCGGATTGGCTAAAAATTCGCTCAATTGATAAAACAGCACATAGCCGATACGACCGCCTAGAATCACGCCCATCGCCCCATAAAATACCAGGTCAGCGACCATGTCGGCATTCCAGTCTGGGCGTGACTTAGTGCGATACCAAGCCAACGCATAAGCGGCAGCAAAAGCCAGTAAATACATCAGCCCGTACCAGTGGGCTTGGATAGGTCCCAAATGCAGAGCGACAGGATCCCATTGCGGGTGAGTTAAAATTAGTGGAAACATGGCAATTTAGTCATTATCGAAAATGCCAATATCATAGCAGTTTTGGCTAGTTTGGGCTATTTTTTGCTGTGCCCTTTTAGTTATTACCAACGGCTATCGTTCTCACAAGGCTCGCCATTACAAGCGCATTTCAATGCCTTGCTGTGCCATAAACTGCTTGGCTTCCCCCACGGTATATTCGCCAAAATGGAAAATACTCGCCGCTAGTACCGCATCAACACCGCCTTGCAGCACCCCATCTGCCAAGTGTTGCAAATTACCGACGCCACCCGAGGCAATCACTGGCACATTTACGCTATCTGTAATGCGCTTCATCAGGGCGATATCATAGCCGTTTTTGGTACCATCTGAATCCATCGAGGTCACAAGCAGTTCACCGGCCCCAAACCCTGCCATTTTGACCGCCCATGCCACCGCATCAATACCAGTCGCTTTGCGTCCCCCATGGGTAAAGATTTCCCATTGATTGTCACCCACTTTTTTGGCATCAATCGCTACCACGATACACTGACTGCCAAAACGCGCTGCCGCTTCACCGACAAATTCAGGGTTAAAAATTGCCGCTGAATTAATCGATACTTTATCCGCGCCCGCGTTTAGCAAGTGACGAATGTCATCGACTTTGCGCACCCCGCCGCCCACGGTCAGCGGTACAAATACGGTCTCTGCCATGCGTTCAACCGTGTGATAGGTGGTATCGCGTCCATGATGGGTAGCGGTGATATCCAAAAAAGTGATTTCATCCGCGCCTTGTTCGTTGTAGCGCTGCGCCACTTCAACAGGGTCGCCCGCGTCTTTGATGTCGACAAATTGCACACCTTTGACCACCCGGCCATTGTCAACATCAAGGCAAGGGATAATTCGTTTTGCTAACATATTCGATTTCCTTCTATAATAGCCGTAAGTTTATCAAATTTACTTTGCCATTACCGCAGTTTTATCGGTGTGCTGCGCTTCAAGGATGCCTTATGTCTGTATATACCCAGTTGACTGACCAACAATTTAGTGATTTTTGCCAACAATTTGGCGTGGATTTTGCCAAAGCCATACCTATCACACAGGGTATCAAAAACAGTAATTGGTTTATTGAAACAACCACGGACAAAGCCGGCGAGCCGTCTTATGTGTTTACCTTGTTTGAAGAACGCAAACCGCATGAAATTCAAAAAATGGCGATTATCCTCAACCGATTAAAAGACCAGCTACCCGTAGCAGCACCGCTAGCCGCCAAAAACGGCGAGTTTTTGCTGTATTTTGACAACAAAGCCATTGTGGTGTCACCAAAACTCTCGGGCGGTCACCCGAAAGCAACCACGCCTGATATGTGCCGTCAAATGGGCGAGGCTTTAGCCGTTCTTCACCAAACCTTGCAAACCTTGACCCCTGCACAAAACTATGGCGTTGAGTTATATCCTTGGCATCTGGTGCGTGACCGTGAAACCAAGTTTATGCCAAGCGATGAAGCCAAACTGATGAATGATATTTGGCAAGCGTACGAAACCGTAGCGAGCAAAAATTTGCCAACAGGTTTATGTCATTTGGACATGTTTGCCGATAACACGCTGTGGGATTTTAGTGATGAAACCCAGCCAATACTCACAGGTTTGCTTGATTTTACCGAAGTCAGTGTTGAACATTTTGTGATGGATGTGGCGATTACCATTAATGATTTTTGCACCACTTGGGGTAACGCCAATGATGGCGAAGCGGTGAATTTTGATGACGCCAAAATGCAAGCGTTTTTACAAGGCTACGAGAGCAAACGCGCTTTGAGCGATGATGAGAAAAAGGCATTGCCAGTTATGCTTGCTATGGCGGGCGTGACGTTTTGGCTGCTGCGTTTGAATGTGATTTATTATAACCGTCAGCAAGGTCGCACGGGCGATAATATTATGGTGAAAAATCCTGATTTGATGAAACGCCTAGCCAGCTTTCATTGGGCGAGCGTGAAATAAGGATATTCAATGTTTCTTGTGTATGTGGATGAAAGCGGTGATACTGGCTTGGTAAATAGTCCATCGAATTATTTTTGTTTAAGTGCTATCGTAGTTCATGAAAGTCATTGGCAAACCACGTTAAATTCAGTGATTGGCTTTAGAAAAGAACTGAGAGCAAGCTATGGTTTTAAATTACGAGAAGAAATTCACTGTTCTCATTTTATTCACAAACCTGGTGATTTTCAGAGAATTCCTAAGTCTTTACGGCTCAGGCTGTTACGAGATGTTATTGATTTTCAAGCAAGTTTACTTAATTATCAAATTGTGAACGTGGTGGTAAACAAAAAGAATAAATCTTTAAATAGTGATATTTTTAGCCTTGCTTGGCAAACGCTTATTCAGCGTATCGAAAATACACTTTATCATCACAATTTTATTGGTTCAAACAATGCAACTGATTCAGCTTTGTTATTTGTTGATAAAACTGATGAGATAAAATTAAGAAATTTAACCCGACGAATGAGAAGATATAATCCTGTCCCAAATAGCTTTAACTTGGGCTCAGGCTATCGTATGATGCCCACACAATGGGTAATAGAAGATGCAATTCATCGTGATTCTGCACATTCTTATTTTATTCAATTAGCCGATGTTAATGCTTATTTCTTGGGGCAGAAATTTTTTACTAATCAATATGTTAAAAAGAAAGGTGGTAGAAATTATCTTGATAGACTAATGCCAGTTTTATTAAAACAAGCAAGTAAAAGTCATCCGTTAGGCATAGTTATACGTTAAAAAGAAAAGGGTTCAGCTTTCGCCGAACCCGATGAGTCCTACTGTAGGGTCTAGCCCTAGGTCAGACTACCTATTAATAATAGCATTTTTATGATTGATTTCAATTTAATTTTACCAAAATATACATAATTCTCGGAATAGTAAAGATGAATGATACTAACAACTGGCAGAAACTTGCCGAATACCCGACCAACTTATTGGCAGAAACCCACGCCATCTATTTACAAAACAACGGCATCAACGTACAGACCCAACTCGTTGATTTGATGGGATTGAACACAGGCGGTGTGCTATGGGTTGCCCCTGAAGATGTTGAGCAAGCCAAAGCTTTGCTCGATAATATCGATGACACCTCGCAACTAGCGGATGACGACTTGTTAGCCAATAACGACTGAGCAAAATTGCAGTAGAAAGGAACCCTAATCACCATGTGCCAACTTCTGGGTATGAATTGCAACACACCCACCGATATTCATTTTAGCTTTGCGGGGTTTCGCAAGCGGGGCGGGCAGACCGATATCCATACCGATGGATTTGGTATTGTGTTTTTTGAAAAAAATCCCGACCCATCACAGGGTAATCGTAAAGCTGGAGTACGTCAATTTCACGATGACAAGCCAAGTTTCTGCTCACCGGTGGCAGATTTAGTCAATAGTTATCCGATTAAGGCGATGAATGTGATTAGCCATATTCGCAAAGCCACGCAAGGCACAAATTGCTTGGCTAATACCCACCCATTTGTCCGCGAGGTATGGGGCGAGGAATGGGCGTTTGCGCATAATGGCCAATTACAGATGGATTTTATTGACCAGCTCAGCCCTGTGCCCACCCACTATCAGCCCGTAGGTACAACCGATTCGGAGATGGCATTTTGTTATCTGCTCAATCGACTCAAATCACAGTTTAGTGAGCCGCCCAGTGACAGCGTATTATTCCAGTTTTTGACCACGATTTGTCGTGAGTTATCGGCGTTGGGCTTGTTTAATTGTCTCATTAGCAATGGCGATTGGCAGTTGGCGTATGCAGGGAGCTTGCTATTTTTTATCACCCGTAAAGCGCCATTTGGTGAGGCAAAACTCGCTGACAGTGAGCTGGCGATTGATTTTAGTGAAGTGACCTCGCAGACCGATAAAGTGACCTTGATTACCACCATTCCTTTGACGTACAACGAACACTGGCAACAGCTGTATGTGGATGAATGTTTGATGTTTCGGGATGGCGATATTTTATTTAAAGATACGCCTGATAATCCGACCCGCTTAACCATTGAAGAAGGCATTGCCATCGCCCGCAAAGTGGGGGCGAGCTTATAATATGATAAAAGTCGCTTATTCTGATATTTTTAAATATGACGTCCCCGAGCGTCACCGTTTCCCTATGCAAAAATATCCGATGATTGCGGAGCGGTTATTGGCGGAGGGTACATTGACCCAAGCCAATTTTTTTGCCCCGCAGCGATTGAGCGAAGACGAAATTCTTACCACACATACACAAAGGTACTGGCAGTATCTAAAACAGCAAACATTGCCCGCCAAAGACGCGCGCGCCATCGGCTTTGAGATGACACCAAGGCTCGTTGAGCGGGAACGGGTGATTGCCCACGGCACTTATGAATGTGCGTTATTCGCCAAACAATTCGGTGTCGCGCTCAATATCGCAGGCGGGACCCACCATGCGTTTGCCGATCATGGCGAAGGGTTCTGCGTGTTTAACGATGTGGCGGTGGCGAGTAATTTATTGTTGGCACGTGGACAGGCGAGCCAAATTCTGACCGTGGATTTGGACGTGCATCAAGGCAACGGTACAGCGCATTTGATGGCAAATGAACCTCGGGTATTTACCTTCAGTATGCATGGCGCAAAAAACTATCCGTTTCGCAAGCAAGCATCCGATTTGGATATTGATTTGCCAAACGAGACAGGCGATGAGGCGTATTTAGCAATATTAATGGAGACGCTGCCAGCACTTATCACAAAAGTGAAACCCGATATGCTGTTTTACCAGTCCGCTGTGGATGTGCTCGCCACCGATAAGCTCGGTAAACTTGCGCTCACCCGTGACGGCTGTGCCAAGCGTGATGCGTTTGTATTTAGCCAAGCGAAAGCCCATGGAATTCCAGTGGCGGTGGTGATGGGTGGTGGCTACTCAGAAAACATCGACGATGTGGTGGAAGCCCATTGCAATACCTTTCGCATAGCAAAAAGGCTGTATGAGTGAGTGTTAAGAGATAAAAAAAGCCCTGTTAGACAGAGCTTTTAAAATAAACCGTGGTTATGCTAATAAATGCACTAACACGTACGCTGATAATTAGGCTAATACTTTCTCAAGCGCTTGCTTAAAACGGCTGACTGTACCGTCGACATCTGTTAATTTATCTAACCCAAATAGCCCCAAACGGAATGTTTTAAAGCTGTCAGGTTCGCCAACTTTCAGTGGGACGCCGCCTGCAATTTGTAAGCCTTGGGCTGCAAATGCTGCACCTTTGTGCATATCATCACGCTCAGTATAGACCACAATCACACCGGGCGCTTGGTAGCCTGCTGCTGCGACGCTGATAATATTATGTTGATTGAGGACAGAGAGCACTTTTTGACCCAATTCAAATTGGGCACTTTTGAGTTTATCAAGTCCAATCGCTTCGGCTTCTTTGACGGTATCGCGGAATTTGGTCAGCCCATCGGTTGGCATTGTCGCATGATACGCATGACCGCCATTTTCATAAGCGCGCATGATAGTGAGCCACTGTTTGAGATCCAGCCCAAAACTGGTTGATTCGGTGGCTTCCACTTTGGCAACCGCTTGTTCATTCATCATCACTAGCCCCGCACATGGCGTGCTTGACCAGCCTTTTTGTGGCGCAGAGATGAGTACGTCAATGCCCAACGCTTTCATATCAAGCCATGCACAGCCTGACGCGATACAGTCAATGACCAGTAAACCACCGACACTATGCACCGCATCGGCAAGTTGTTTGATGTAGTCATCAGGCAGCATCAAGCCTGCCGCGGTTTCGACATGCGGGGCAAATACCACCGCGGGTTTTTTGGATTGAATCTCAGCGACAGCCGTTTCGATTGCCACTGGCTCAAACTGCTGTTGTTGCCCAATTGAATCGCTGTTGTCACCGATGTGTGCGGTCAGGACGGTCACGTCATCCGTGATACGACCTTTCTCAAGGATTTGCGTCCAGCGAAAACTAAAAAAGCCGTTGCGGATGATGAGCACTGTTTGGTCAGTGGCAAGCTGGCGCGCAACCGCTTCCATACCGTAACTCCCTGTACCGGGTACGATTGCCACCGCATCGGCGTTGTACACATTTTTTAAACTTGTAGACAAATCATTCATCACGGTTTGGAATTTTTTGGACATGTGATTGAGCGAGCGGTCGGTGTAGACCACGGAGTATTCTAATAAACCGTCTGGATCAATATCTTGGCGTAGGGCTGGCATGGGACTCTCCTTTAATATCGTTGTCTTTATCGCAAAATCGCAAATAAAATTAGTCTAGCAAAAAAGCCCTTTTAAAAAACAAAAAAATTGTAGAGCGGTTGTTAAAGTTTTTGTTATCAATGGCGCAGCGATTAATGCAAAAACTGTCCGCAGCAGCGTTTGTATTTCTCACCACTACCACAGGGGCAAGGCTGCTTTTGGGTAACTTGCATGGTGACTGTTGGGTCTAGAAAATACCAACGGTTTATGCGACCGCTGGGGATATTGACGAAGGTAGAAAGTTCATGATGCGCATCCTTGCCAGTGATTGAGTGAAAGAATGCGTTAAATTCCACTTGAGCGTGGCGTTTGCCAAGTTTTGCTAGATGGTTGATGACTTCAAGTCCTGCCCAATCAGTCTGCTGCGCCCAGTCGCTAATCGCTTGAGTGTCGAGCAGCGGCTGCTGAAAAGGCGCGGTGGTGGCAACGATATATTCGACATGTTGAAGCACAAATGCTGCGTACCGAGCGCGCATTAGCTGTGCTGCGGTATCGGCGAATTTTTGCCCCATATGCAGGGGCGCACAGCAATCAGCATAAGACAGTGTAGAGCCACACGGGCAAGGTGACGTATGTCTCATGTTAATGAATGTTCGGTAGGTTGATGGCGGTAGGCAAGATATTTTTCTTTAAAATAAGCCAACTAATCGGGTCTTGTAGCGTCTGCCAAAATAATTTAAATGGCGGGGCAAACACAATCAGGGCAGCCAACACGGCATATAAACCCAAATACCAGCCTACTTGATCGAATTTAAACACTTTAAACGCGGTACCAAAAGATTTTTTGACACTCAGCCCTAACAGGTTGACGCTAAACATCTCATCTAATAGCAAATGAACAATGGCGCCAAACATCAAAAACAGCCCCAAAAACCAACTGATAACAGCGCCTTGCTTAAACCCATAAAAGCTAGCGTACACGAGGGTCATCGCCATAATCCCCAGATAGGGAATCGAGTGCACGATACCGCGGTGAACCGTCAATTTGCTATATAAATTAAACACACCGTAGCGCATCAGCAAATAAGATGCTAACCACAATCCTGCCAATGCAACCAACGAAAACTGCCCGACACACAAGATAACAATAAAAAATGCGCTCAACAGCGATACGACATTAAATCCTACGGTCGCGGGTACCGAGTGGTCCAAATCAATATCGGGCAGCAAGCCACCAATGGTACCAGCCACCACACACATCAAATATTCAGGCGCGGTCAGCATCCCTGCTTTATAAATCACCAAGCCAGTGACGCCACTTGCGACAAAAGCCACGCTTATGTGGGTGTTAAAATTTGCCATAGTCTTCGCCCAGTTTCCCAATAGCTTAAAATCAGCGAGTCAAAACTCAAGTGGTAAAATCCCGAGTAGTAAAATTTAGTGGCTTAAATCAAGTAGCTAGAATCAAGTAGCTAAAAGCAGATAGCCAAAAAATTATTTATCCCATACGCAATTGCGCGCTCAATTATATGCTAATTTTGATGACAAAGCGTCAACTGAGCGCAAGGAAAATTGATTTTGTGGGGTGGAGCATGCGGCATGGAGAAAAGCAAAACATTGTAAGCTATGCAACCTATTTAACCTAGGATGTGGCAAGGCAACACTACATACCACAAAAGCCTACAACAAACAGACAGCAAAAAAAAGCCATCGTCCGTCAGACAATGGCTTTTTTAAAATAAGTGGCGTCCCCACGGGGATTCGAACCCCGGTTACCGCCGTGAAAGGGCGATGTCCTAGGCCTCTAGACGATGGGGACGCAATCGCACGAGGTGCTCTAAGCAGACTTAATAGTGGTGGAGCTAAGCGGAGTCGAACCGCTGACCCCTTGCATGCCATGCAAGTGCTCTACCAACTGAGCTATAGCCCCATTTTTGGGAATTATTTAGACTGCTTTGCCTAAGAGTGCGCGTATTTTATTGAAAACTGATTTTGCTGTCAAGATGATTTTTGCCTAAAAACACAAAATTTTTATCCATTCTTGCTATAATGATGCCTGCTTAATGTTGCCTTCATATAACGACTGTAGATTAGTTATATTTTGTTATTTTGTCTAAAATTATAAGGATAGCCCATGTGGTTGGTAAATTTTATTTTGCATATCGGTGATCATTTACAAGAGCTGGTCAACAACTATGGTAATTGGATTTATGCGATTTTGTTTGCCATTGTGTTTTGCGAGACGGGTCTGGTGGTGTTGCCATTTTTGCCCGGGGATTCGATGTTGTTTGCCGCAGGCACCATTGCCGCAGTGGGCGATATGAATATCTTTGTGCTGATTGGTTTATTGATTGTAGCGGCAGTATTGGGCGATTTTGTTAATTTTGAGATTGGCAAACACTTTGGGCAAAAGTTATTTTCCAATCCCAATTCCAAGATTTTTAAGCAAAGCTATTTGCAAAAAACCCACGATTATTATGAAAGATACGGCGGACGCACCATTATTATTGCCCGTTTTATTCCCATTGTACGCACTTTCGCGCCGTTTGTAGGCGGGATGGGTAACATGAATTATGCCCAGTTTGCTCGCTATAACATCGTTGGCGCGGTATTATGGGTCGTATCTTTTACCACGCTAGGCTATTTTTTTGGTCAATTACCCTTTGTCAAAGAACATTTTTCGTGGATTATGATTGCCATTATTGTGTTTTCGGTGGTACCAATGATTGTCGAAATCATTCGCCATCGCAAGGATAAATAATCGAATGAGTCTTCAAAAATAACGCTAACTGCCAAAGTCAATCTAGCATTTAGCGTTGCCTTCCAAATTTATATTTTATCAGCCACCTATCATCGCTAGGATTCAATTTATAAAACTTTGATAGTCGGCTATAATAGCCGCTAATTTGAAATTTTTGTAAAATTGAGAAATCCATGTCAAAAGTCCGCACCCGTATTGCCCCAAGCCCCACAGGCTTTCCCCACGTTGGCACCGCCTATATCGCCCTATTTAACCTTGCCTTTGCCAAAGCGCATGGCGGCGACTTTATCCTACGCATTGAAGACACCGACCAAACGCGCTCCACCGCGCAATCTGAAAAAATGATTTTGGACGCCCTGCGCTGGGTCGGTCTTGACTGGGCAGAAGGTCCAGACGTCGGCGGTCCACATGCACCGTATCGCCAAAGCGAACGCAAAGACATCTACAAACAATACGCCGAAGAACTGTTGGACAAAGGTCATGCGTTCCGCTGTTTTGCCACAGCCGAAGAGTTAGATCAAATGCGAGCCGAACAAATGGCGCGGGGTGAAACCCCAAAATATGACGGTCGCTATGCGAACCTTTCCCGTGAACAATCGGACAAGCTCGCCGCCGCAGGCAAACCATTTGTCATTCGCATGCGTGTGCCAGACGAGGGTGTATGTAAATTTGACGATATGCTACGTGGAGAAGTCGAGATTCCTTGGTCACAAGTGGATATGCAAGTGCTACTTAAAACCGACGGTCTACCAACCTACCATTTGGCAAACGTGGTCGATGACCATTTGATGCAGATTACCCACGTCATCCGTGGCGAAGAGTGGATTAACTCTGCCCCAAAACATCAACTGTTGTATAAATATTTTGGTTGGGATATGCCCGTACTCTGTCATATGCCACTGCTTAGAAACCCCGACAAATCCAAACTATCCAAACGCAAAAACCCAACGTCTATCACTTATTACCGTGATGCAGGTGTATTGCCAGAAGCCTTGCTTAATTATTTGGGACGGATGGGCTATTCGATGCCAAATGAAGCCGAAAAATTCACGTTGGATGACATGATTGCCAGTTTTGACATCAAACGGGTGTCGCTTGGCGGTCCGATTTTTGACGTGGAAAAACTCACTTGGCTCAATGGCGAATGGTTGCGCTCACTGTCACCCGAAGCCTTAAAAACCAAAATCCTCGATTGGGCAAATGACAGTGAAAAACTCACCGCGATTGCCAAAGCCATTCAGCCACGCATTAACTTGTTGTCGGATGCGGTGAATTGGTCGGGCTTTTATTTCCAAAACTTGCCAACGATTAGTGAGGTGGACTTTGAGCATAAAGTGTTATCCACTGAGCAAACCGTGGAGATTCTACAACTTGCGCAATGGCAGTTAGAAACCCTGCCTGTATGGACGGAGGAGAATATCCAAGCGGTATTGTCTGGTTTGGCAGGCGAGATGGGCATTAAGTTGCGTGATTTTATGTCGCCATTTTTTATTGCCATCGCAGGTAGCAAGTCAAGCACGCCTGTGATGAATTCAATGTATTTGATTGGGGCAGATATGACATTGCAGCGCCTGCGTCATGCCATTGAGGTGTTGGGCGGTGTCAGCAAGAAAAAAGCGAAAGAATTGGAAAAACGTCATAAAGCATTACCAAGCTTTTTGACCCAATAAGCTTAATTATTTTGTATAAAAGTCCGTCGCTGTGGCGGGTTTTTTATTTTAACAAGAGTAACCTAGGTTCATGCTAAATAACATGAATAAACCTAACAAAAATGGTATCATACCTAGCAAAATTCAGATTCTAATTTTTACAATTTAAAGGTAATCATCATGGCAAATCTTCAAAACGAACTCGCCCAAGTACAGCATATCAGCGGTGAACTACACACCAATGCCCACGCCAAAATCGGTATGGTGGTAGGACGTTTTAACAGCTTTGTGGTAGAAAGTTTGGTCAGCGGCGCGATTGATACCTTACTGCGTCATGGTATCGCAGGTAGCAATATTACTGTCGTGCGTGTACCGGGTGCTTGGGAAATTCCACTGGCGGTTGCCCGTATGGCACAAACTGATAAATTTGACGCTATCATCGGTTTAGGCGCGGTGATTCGTGGTAGCACGCCGCACTTTGATTTTGTCGCTGGTGAATCTGCCAAAGGCTTAGGCGCGATTGGGTTGGATTATGACGTGCCTGTCATTAATGCAATTTTGACCACAGACAGCATCGAACAAGCCATTGAGCGCTCTGGCACCAAAGCAGGTAACAAAGGCTCAGAAGCAGCCATGGTCGCGCTTGAGATGATTAACGTGTTGGGTCAAATTGACGCACAAATGGCTGGTGAATAAGGTAGCGATATGACTGATAATTCAACCCAAACCACACCACAGCAGGCGAGTCAAGACAACGCCGTCAATTATAAAACCAGCCTGACCGCGATTCGTAAAGCACGCCGTTTTGTGGTGCAAGGGTTATATGAATGGCTGTTGACAGGTAACCCATCGCACGAAATCGAAGCCCATACCCGCAGTGAGAATGCCATGCACACGGTGCATTTGGGCTATTATCACGAGCTACTGAGCAAAATCATTGAGCAAAGCGATGACTTAATCGCCTATATCGACAGCCTACTTGATCGCCCTTGGACACGTTTAGATAAAGTTGAGCAAGCGGTACTGCTTGTCGGTGCGTATGAGATGAAGCAGCACTTAGAAGTGCCTTACAAAGTAGTGATTGATGAAGCGATTCAGCTCAATACCCATTTTGGCTCATCAGATGGCTATAAAATGATTCATGTGGTGATGGATAAAATTGCCAAAGACGCGCGGATGCCTGAAGTAGAGGCAGATGCCAAAAAAGCCAAAACAGAGGATGCGCCGCAGCCGCCATTGCAAGCGACCACCGAAGAAGAAAAATAATACCGTAAAGGGCGTAGCCAATACGCCCTTTTATGCTCGATACGGATGGCTAAGATGTCCGAATTTTCTTTGATTTATCAACATTTTCAACACTGTACACGCAACAATCCTTTGACCCAAGTGGGTATTGGGGATGATTGCGCGATAAGCAGTATGCCAAGTGATTGCGAACTGGTGAGCTGTATTGACACACTGGTTGCAGGTCGACATTTTCCCCTATCAACATCCGCTTATGCCATCGGCTATAAATCGGTCGCGGTCAATTTATCCGATTTGGCAGCGATGGGGGCGACGCCCTATGCGATATTGCTGGGTATTAGCTTGCCCGCTAAGCTTGCACAGGATGACTGGCTCAAACCATTCGCCCAAGGTATCGCGGACATTTGCAACCGATTTGATGTCGAGCTTATCGGTGGCGATACCACCCAATCAAACACCTTAACCATCTCTGTCACTGCACTGGGGTTTGTGCCAACTGGGCAAGCTATTACCAGAGGGGGCGCAAAAGTCGGTGATATCATCTGTGTGAGCGGTGAAATTGGCTCAGCAAGTTTTGCCTTACAGCAGATTTTAAACGCTGAAAAATCTGAGCAGCACGATATCGCTTTACAACCAATCGCTTTACAGCCGACACTCGATTTACCTGTTCCGCAAGTTGAGCTCGGACAAAAATTACGTGGGTTCGCCCATAGCATGATTGATATTTCAGACGGGCTAGGGCAGGATTTGGGTCATATTCTAACCGCATCACAGGTGGGCGCGGTGGTTGATTTGGCCAATATTCCAACGCATCCACGATTACAAGCCTTACCAAATGCTGATAAGTGGCAACATCAGCTCAATGGTGGCGATGATTATCAGCTGTGCTTTACTATGAGTGAGCAAAATTTTGTCAAATTTAATCAACAGTTTTCGGATAAAATTTTTGCCATTGGCAAAATTGTCACAGAAAACGGCTTGAGGCTGACTTATAATAACCAACCAATTGAATTTTCAATCACTGGCTATCAGCATTTTTAGCCAAAGAACGCCCTATGACTCAACTGCATAAACCCGACGTCCGTAAAGCCAATGTTTGCCCGCCTTGTCCGCCAACCGCGAGCGTTTGGGAAAAACTGATTTATTGGCTCGGTATCGGCTTAGGCTCAGGATTGCCAAAGCGCGCTGCTGGGACGTGGGGCACAGTGGGCGGACTGGTGGTTGCCATTCCGATGTTATGGCTGGGGTTTTGGGGGTTTTTGGCGGTTACGGTAGTGGGCGCTCTAGTCGGTAGTTATATCTGCGGTAAAACGTCTGATTTGATGGGTGTACACGATGACCCACATATCGTATGGGATGAATGGGTCGGCATGTGGGTGTCACTCTTGCCAATTTTATGGCTGCATTTTTACGATGATGCTTTATTGCAAGGTCATCAGTTAAGTTTACTGCTACTATACTTTGCTGCATTTGTCGCGTTTCGTTTTTTTGATATTTTAAAACCCTTTCCGATTAAATGGGTGGATAAAAATGTGAGCGGCGGTTTTGGTATTTTGATTGATGACATTTTGGCGGGGCTGATGGCAGGGGTTGTGCTAATAGTCTTTGTGAGTGTGCTCGTTACTTATGTTTAACCTGTTGTATCATTAAAATTAGTTTAAAAAAGAATAAGGAATTCCCATGACCAACTTAACCACCATCATCATGGCAGCGGGCAAAGGCACTCGCATGAAATCGAGCAAGCCAAAAGTCCTACAACCGCTGGCAGGCAAGCCTTTGCTACATCACGTACTCGCCACTGCCAAACAATTGGGTAGCCAAAAGAATATCATTATCTATGGTTTTGAAGGTCAGCAAGTCAAAGATGCCTTTGCCGATGAACAAATTGACTGGGTCGAGCAAGCTGAGCAATTGGGCACGGGTCACGCGGTGCAAATGACTTTGCCGGTGTTGCCTATGGATGGGAAAAGCTTGATTTTATCAGGGGATGTGCCACTTATTGGCGTCGATACCTTAGAGAAATTGGCAAATACAGACAGCCGTTTTGCCATGCTGACCCTAAACTTAGCCAACCCGTTTGGTTTGGGTCGTATTGTGCGTGACAACAACCAAGTAATCGCCATTGTCGAAGAAAAAGATGCCAACGATGAGCAAAGAAAAATCACTGAAATCAATAGCGGTGTGTACTGTGTCGCCAATGATATTTTGCATCAATATCTCAATAACTTGACCAATAACAATGCCCAAGGCGAATATTACCTGACCGATATCGTCAAAATGGCGGTGGACGATGGCATCGAAATCGCCACCGTATCACCGACCCATCAGTTTGAAATCGAAGGCGTGAATGACCGTCTGCAGTTGGCAAATCTAGAGCGTACTTGGCAAACGCATCAAGCCCAAGCGCTGATGCAACAAGGGGTACATTTGATTGACCCAAGCCGTTTTGATTTACGCGGTTCGCTCAAAGTTGGTAGAGACGTGCAAATTGATATTAATGTCATCATTGAAGGTGACTGTGAGCTAGGTGATAACGTCAAAATCGGCGCAGGTTGTATCATCAAAAACAGCAAAATCGCCAGTGGCACTGTGGTGCAACCTTACAGTCTATTTGACAATGCGGTAGTAGGCGCAGACAACCAAATCGGTCCATTTGCCCGTCTGCGCCCCAATGCGGTCACTGACAAAGAGGTGCATATCGGTAACTTTGTGGAGCTTAAAAACACCCAAATGGCAAGCGGCGCTAAAGCCAATCATTTGGCGTATTTGGGCGACGCCACCATTGGACAAAAGACCAATATCGGCGCGGGCACCATCACTGCCAATTATGATGGCGTCAATAAGTTTAAAACCGAAATCGGTGACGAGGTCAGAATTGGCTCAAATGCGGTGCTAATTGCCCCTGTAACCATTGGTGACCGTGCCACCATTGGCGCTGGTAGTGCAATCAGTAAAGCCTGCCCTGCCGAAAAACTGTCTATCGCCCGTGGTAAACAAGTCACGATTGAAGGTTGGCAACGTCCTGAAAAAAAATCTTGATATTTGAATTTTTGCCTAAATTTAACAAATTCTTGCTTAATACCATAAACTTGCTTTATACGATAAAGCCGTTTGGTTAAGCAACAATAAAACAATCTAACGACTGTGTAAACGGGGGGATTGTTTTTCACAGCAGTCAAATTTGATTGCTCACACCAAAAACTGGATACTAAGGAACAGTTATGTGCGGTATCGTTGGCGCCATTCGTGCGCAAGACAATGTGGTAGATTTTTTAACCGATGGCTTAAAACGCCTAGAATATCGGGGTTATGATTCATCGGGTATTGCGGTGCAAACCAATGAAGGACTCAAACGCGTGCGCCGAGTGGGGCGTGTTGCCTTGATGGAAGCCGCTGCCAAAGAGCGTGGCGTCTACGGTCACACCGGCATCGGTCACACTCGCTGGGCGACCCACGGCGGCGTCACTGAGCCAAACGCGCATCCGCATATCTCGGGGGATTTGATTTCGGTAGTACATAACGGCATCATCGAAAATTTTGAAGCCGAGCGCGCTCGCCTTCAGCAAAATGGCTATCGTTTTGAGTCACAAACCGACACTGAGGTCATCGCCCATGCAGTGCACCAGCACTACGTACAAAACGGCGGTGATTTATTCAATGCAGTAAAAGCGGCGACCCAGCAATTTCATGGTGCGTATGCGATTGCGGTGATTGCCAACGATATGCCACAAAACATGGTGGTGGCGCGTATGGGCTGTCCATTACTCATCGGCTTAGGTGAGCATGAAACCTTTATCGCATCGGATGTCTCAGCAGTTGTCGCCTTTACCCGTCAAATCATGTATCTGGAAGATGGTGATATTGCCCAGTTAACCGCAGATGGCGTGGCACAAATGATTGACAAACAAGGCAATCCAGCGACCCGCAAAGCCACCACGTCGCAAGTGTCCTTAGCGTCTCTTGAACTAGGGGCTTATAGCCACTTTATGCAAAAAGAAATCTATGAGCAGCCAAAAGCAGTGTCAGATACTGCCGAAATATTTTTGGATGCCGGGTTTATCGCCGAAAATTTTGGTGAAAATGCTGAAGCCGTTTTCAATGATATCGACAGTATTAAGATTCTTGCCTGTGGCACGTCGTATTATGCTGCCTCGACCGCCAAATATTGGTTGGAAAGTATTGCCAAAATTGCCACCGATGTCGAAATCGCTAGCGAATACCGTTATCGTGAGGTAATTGCCAATCCAAAACAATTGATTATCACCATCTCGCAATCAGGGGAAACGCTAGATACCATGGAGGCGCTAAAATACGCACAATCCATCGGTCATAAACATAGTCTATCCATCTGTAACGTGATGGAATCCGCCTTGCCTCGCGCCAGTGAGCTAGTAGTCTACACCCGAGCCGGTGCGGAGATTGGGGTCGCCTCAACCAAAGCCTTTACTACCCAGTTAGTGGCTTTATTTGGTTTGGCGGTGACACTCGGTCGTGTGCGTGGCTATGTGGATGAGACTAAACTGGTCGAATACACCAATGCGCTGCGCAGCTTGCCCAATGATATTCAATATGCGCTCAATCTTGAGCCACAGATTAGCAGCTGGTCAAGCAAATTTGCTGATAAGCCAAGCGCGCTGTTTTTGGGACGTGGTATTCATTACCCGATTGCATTAGAAGGCGCATTAAAGCTCAAAGAAATCACCTATATCCATGCAGAAGCCTATCCCGCTGGCGAGTTGAAACACGGTCCACTGGCATTGGTTGATGAAAACATGCCTGTGGTGGTGATAGCGCCAAATGACACCCTACTTGATAAAGTCAAAGCCAATATGCAAGAAGTATCGGCGCGTGGCGGTGAGTTATTTGTATTTACCGATCTTGACAGTGATTTTTCCGATAGTGAAGGCGTACACGTGATTCGTACCCCACGTCATATTGGCGTGTTATCGCCCATTGTACACACCATTCCCGTACAGTTGTTGTCTTACCATGTTGCGCTTGCCAAAGGTACAGATGTTGATAAACCCCGTAATTTGGCCAAGAGCGTCACGGTCGAATAAGCTAAGCTGACACAAAAAAACCGCTAATCATTAGCGGTTTTTTTGTGGACAAAGTATTAAGAAGGGTCATCATCGTAGGTATAATAGCTATTTGCGGTTTCATCGAAGCTGTCGATACGCTCAGGGTAATTGCCTTCATTAAAGCGCTTTTCGTTGTGGTCATGGGTGTGACGCACATCGTGATTGTAAGCAATTAACGCCTCGTTATTTGCCAAAAAGCTATCAGGATTTGCCATGACCCACATTTGGTTAAAAACATCTGAGCGCGCCGACAGATTCAGTAAAACGCCAGGTTCCGTAAAATAATAAAACTTGGATAATAGCTTAATCTGCCCATTTTCCAGGCGTCTGGCAATATGATACGCTTGTAAATCTTTTGGGTGGTGTAAACCCACTGCACCGACAATCGCTGCCAATGATTTAAGCGTATTTTTATGAAAATTATAGACCCGCTGTGCCTTGTCAGGAATATGTAATGCCCGCTGACGATAGGGGTCTTGGGTGGCAACCCCAGTTGGGCATTTGTTGGTGTGGCAGGCACGTGATTGGATACAGCCCACCGCAAACATAAAGCCACGCGCGGAGTTACACCAATCTGCACCCAGCGCTAGCATGCGAGCGATATCAAAGGCAGAGATGATTTTACCACTGACACCGATTTTGATTTTGTCACGCACCCCCGCACCCACCAGCGTATTGTGCACAAGCAAAAAACCATCGAGTAGCGGCATGCCAACATTATCCATAAACTCAACAGGCGCAGCCCCCGTGCCACCTTCTGCACCATCAACCACGATAAAATCAGGGTAATTATCTGTTTCAATCATGGCTTTGACAATCGCCATAAACTGCCAAGGCTGCCCGACACACAGCTTAAAACCAACCGGCTTGCCCCCTGATAATTCACGCAGTTGTTGCCAGAACTGCACCATCTCACGCGGGGTAGTAAAGGCTGAGTGGCTCGCTGGGGAAACGCAGTCTGCATCCATCGGCACATCACGGGTTTCGGCAATTTCGGGGGTGATTTTTTCCTTGGGCAATACTCCGCCTTTACCAGGTTTCGCCCCTTGCGACAGCTTGATTTCAATCATTTTGACTTGCTCAATGCGTGAGCGTTCAGCGAATTTTTCGGCGCTAAACGTGCCATCGTGATTACGGCATCCAAAATACCCGGTACCCAGCTCCCAAATCAAATCGCCGCCATGTTTTTTATGGTACGGACTAATCGCACCTTCACCGGTATCATGAGCAAATCCACCGAGTTTTGCACCCTGATTGAGCGCTTCGATTGCCGCGGCTGACAGGCTGCCAAAACTCATGGCAGAGATATTAAACACTGACATCGAGTAGGGCTGTAGACATCGTTCACCGCCCACCAGAATACGAAAATTGGTTTCTTTGAGGGGATAGCTAAGGGTGGATTGTAAAAACCATTCTTTGCCAGACTGGTATAGATTTTCTAACGTACCAAAGGCATTGGTATCACTGACGTTTTTGGCACGTTGATAGGCAAGCGCACGTTGCTGGCGCGAAAACGGCACGGCGGCTTGGTCATCTTCAATCAGATACTGGCGCAGTTCAGGTCGGAACTCCTCCAATAGATAACGAATATGTCCCGAAATTGGGTAGTTACGCAAGACGGCATGGTGTACTTGCATCAAATCATAAATGCCCACCACAAAGCCTACCAGACCAATCACTATCAGCCACCATTTGAGTAGCACAATCCCCAGGGCAAGGATAGCAAAGGCAATGGCAAACACGCTGTAGCGAAACACAACGCCTTGCAAATAGGGCTCTTTATGGGTAGGAGTTACCGTGATATCAGTGCGCTTGTCAACCATGACAATCTTCCTTATCAGATAGGATCGCAGACAAAATGATCATCGCAAATTTGTTGTTATTTTAAATGTCGGAGGGGTAATGCGATGGCAAAATGGTCAATCACTTGTCAGCAATGTGGTGTGACAAGTGATTGTGTGATTAAAATTGTGTGATTAAGCTTGAAGGGCAGCGGCGTGGTGAGCAAAATGGTCAGCGATAAAACTACTGATAAAATAGTAGCTATGGTCATAACCGTCCTGCATACGTAGCGTCATCGGATAATTAGCATCTTTGGCAGCTTGCGCAAAGAGCTCAGGTTTGAGCTGCTCAGCCAAAAACTCATCCCCGCTACCTTGGTCAATCAATAGCGGTAATTTTTTACCATGCGCCGACTGCTTCATCCACGCTAAGCTATCGTAGTTTGCCCAGGTGCTTTGGTCATCGCCTAAATAAGCGCTAAAGGCTTTTTGTCCCCAAGGCACTTGTGACGGTGCGACGATGGGGGAAAAAGCCGATACGCTAGCATAGCGCTGGGGATTGCGTAGGGCAATCATCAGCGCCCCATGTCCACCCATACTATGACCAAAAATACTGCGCTGGTCACTGGCAAGGAAGTGCTGTTCGATTAGGTTAGGCAATTCATCGACGATATAATCATACATCTGAAAATGCGTTGCCCAAGGCGCTTGGGTGGCATTGACATAAAAGCCTGCTCCTTGCCCCAAGTCATAAGCGCTGTCATCAGGCACATCGTTACCGCTTATATCGACACCCCTAGGACTGGTATCGGGTGCCACCACAATCACGTTGTGACGACTGGCATACCCAGCAAACCCAGATTTTTGAATAAAGTTTTGCTCAGTACAAGTCAGTCCTGATAGCCAATACAGCACCGCACATTTTTGAGCTGTGGTGTCAGTGGCTTCATGGGCGATAGCTTTGGGTGGCAAATAGATGGCAAATTTCATCTCCGTGTGTGTGGTCGCACTGGTATGCTGCCACACTTGTAGGTCACCACCGTGCAATTTATGCGATTCAACTTTTTTCATGGTGAATTTCCCATTCTTTTTAATGCTAAGTTCGGTAATGATTTAGTAATGCACCACTGAACGAATGGACTCACCTTTATGCATCAAATCAAATGCGGTATTGACATCTTCAAGGCCCATAGTATGGGTGACAAAAGGTGCCAGTTGGATATCGCCGTGCATGGCTTGCTCCACCATACCTGGCAGTTGTGAGCGACCTTTCACCCCACCGAATGCAGAGCCTAACCAGCGGCGACCTGTCACCAGTTGGAACGGACGAGTGGAAATCTCTTGACCTGCAGCTGCGACACCAATAATCACGCTTTGACCCCAGCCACGATGCGCGCATTCAAGTGCCGAGCGCATGACATTGACGTTACCGATACATTCAAAACTGTGATCCACACCCCAACCTGTCATCTCAACAATCACTTGTTGAATGGGTTGGTCATAATCTTTTGGATTAACAAAATCAGTCGCGCCAAACTCACGGGCTAACTCAAATTTGTCGGGATTGGTGTCAACCGCAATAATACGGCCTGCTTTGGCAAGTTTGGCACCTTGAATAACAGCAAGCCCAATACCACCAAGCCCAAACACCGCGACGCTATCGCCTTCTTGTACTTTAGCGGTGTTTTTTACCGCACCTAGTCCTGTGGTCACGCCGCAACCTAATAGACAGACCTGCTCAGGATTAGCTTCAGGATTGATTTTGGCAAGCGACACCTCAGCAACGACAGTATATTCACTAAATGTTGAACAGCCCATATAGTGATAAATTGGCTGACCTTGATAGCTAAAACGGGTAGTACCATCAGGCATCACCCCTTTACCTTGGGTAGCACGCACCGCGATGCATAGGTTGGTTTTGTCACTTTTACAAAATAGACATTCACCACATTCAGCCGTATATAGCGGAATGACGTGATCACCAGGTTGTACACTGGTTACCCCTTCACCGACTGCCATCACAATACCTGCGCCTTCATGACCCAAAACCGCTGGAAAAACCCCCTCAGGGTCATCGCCACTTAAGGTGAATGCGTCTGTGTGGCAAACGCCCGTATGGGTAATTTTGACGAGTACTTCACCTTTACGCGGTGGTTCAACGTCGATTTCGACGATTTGTAATGGTTCTCCCGCAGCGAAAGCTACCGCAGCACGCGATTTGATGGGTTTGCTAAAATCTAATGGCGCTGTGGCCGCAGTCATATCAGTCATCGGTTTATCCTTGTTATATTGGTTTTATTAAAAATGCCTTTGGTCGGCATTATGACATAACCAATTATCGCATGATTAAGCTTAAAATTGTAAGCAATTGGGTTTAATTAAATCATCATTAAAATTAAAAATTTGAATTGGATTTTTAAAAATATTTAACAATTGAAAAACCATGAAAAAACGCCTGTAACTACAGACGTTTTTTTAAATCTGGGCAGCGATTAAGCAGGTTGTTTATCCGCTTTAACCACATTGATGAGGTTATCAACCACCTCTGGTTCTGCCAAGGTTGAAGTATCACCCAAACCTTCAAATTCATGCGCGGCAAGTTTACGCAGGATACGGCGCATGATTTTACCGGAGCGCGTTTTTGGTAAGGCTTCGACCAGGTAGAGCGAGTCTAAGTTGGCGATTGGACCAATCTCACCACGGACATGACGGTTGATTTCACCTTTGAGCATCTCGCTTGGCTCTTCGCCTGATTTTAAGATGACGTAAGCAGCAACGCCTTGACCTTTAAGCTCATGCGGCATACCCACAATAGCTGCTTCAGCGACGGAAGGATGCGATACTAACGCACTTTCAATCTCTGCTGTCCCTAGGCGGTGACCAGAGACGTTTAAGACATCATCCACACGACCTGTGATCCAATAATGACCGTCTTCATCGCGCAGAGCACCATCACCTGTGAAGTAAGCGCCTGGATAGGTGCTAAAGTAAGTTTCTAAGAAGCGTTTATGGTCTCCCCAAATGGTACGCATTTGACCTGGCCAACTGTCTTTGATGATTAAGTTGCCTTCGGCAGCACCCGTTAATTCAGCACCTTCGGCATCGACAATCGCTGGCATGACGCCATACAGCGGATTCATCGCAGAGCCAGGTTTGAGATCAACCGTATTGGGGATTGGCGTCATCAAAATACCCCCGGTTTCAGTTTGCCACCAAGTATCGACAATCGGACAACGTCCTTCGCCCACCACGTTATAGTACCAGTTCCAGGCTTCAGGATTGATAGGTTCACCCACCGAGCCCAATAGACGTAAGCTAGAACGGTTTGATTTACGGACGTAATCATCGCCTTCTTTCATCATCGCGCGAATGGCGGTTGGCGCAGTATATAGGATGGTAACGTCATGCTTATCAACGATATGACCGATACGCGCCCAATCTGGGTACTGTGGCACCCCTTCAAACATCACGGTTGTTGTACCATTGGCAAGCGGTCCATATACCACATAGGTGTGACCAGTAACCCAGCCCACATCCGCGGTACACCAAAATACGTCATTGTCTTTGATATCAAACACGTCACGGAAGGTGGATAGCGCATAGGTCAAATAACCACCGGTGGTGTGTACCACGCCTTTAGGCTTGCCAGTTGAGCCTGAAGTGTAAAGCAAAAACAGCGGGTCTTCGGCATTCATTGGCTCTGGTGGACAGTCTTCAGAGGCATTGTCGATTAAGTTGTGATACCAAATATCGCGGCGTCCGCTCATTGGGATGGATTCACCGGTACGGTACACCACAATGACCTTTTCAACACATTCGGTACCGTCCTGGTCTAGCGCACGATCCACATTTTGTTTAAGCGGTGTATGTTTACCACCACGCACAGATTCATCAGCGGTGATGACAATTTTTGATTGGCTATCGATGATACGGCTGGCTAGACTGTCTGCTGAAAACCCGCCAAATACCAATGAGTGAACCGCGCCAATCCGCGCACAAGCCAGCATCGCAACCGCCGCTTCAGGAATCATCGGTAAATAAATGGTGACGCGGTCGCCTTTTTTGACGCCTTTACGACGCAGTGCGCTACCAAGGCGGCATACTTCTGAATGTAGCTCTTTGTATGAGATGATTTTGTGAAGTGATGGGTGATCGCCTTCCCAAATAATCGCAGGTTTGTAAGGGTTTTCAGCGACATGACGGTCAAGGCAGTTGACCGATAGATTAAGCTCACCATCTTCAAACCATTTAATGCTAAAATTGTTTAGGTCATAATTGACGTTTTTGATTTTGGTGGGTTTTTTTATCCAATCAATCAATTCAGCGCGTTTTGCCCAAAACGCTTCGTTATTTTCGACAGATTCTTGATAGGTCTCGGCGTATTTTTCGGGAGTGGTGTTGGCTTTAGCGGCAAATTCAGCGCTATGAGGGTAGCTCTTCATAAAACATTCCTTGTTATGACTCGTAGGTTGGTTGGGTAATAGTTTAAATGGCTACGGACTGACAAACGGCTCAAATAGGTAGCGGGCTTAACTTCAAAAACAACATTTTCACGTTGATAAGCTAACATTGACAAGCTGACAGTAACACGGGCTATCAACAGAGCGATGAAACGCGCCGTCAATAAACGTCTGCTCACTATGAAAATGCAATACAATCTAATCCTTGATTCTAGAGTGCCTTTTCCTTAGTTTGGCAAAAAATCACAAATTTTGCAATGTTACTCAGGATATTTTTAAGGATATTTTTTCCGATCTTGGACAAATATCTTTATTGTAAGCGGATTCTCATTTGGTCTTTTACTTGATAAATAGCGGTCATCATGCAGCAACAACATACTTCATCAAATACTTCACCAAAGATTGACACGGTTCGAAATCACACTGGGTCAACAAACGCACCGTCCACGTTTGCGTATGATGTCATCATCATCGGGGCAGGGGCATCAGGGCTCTTTTGTGCATTGACAGCGGGCAAGCGCGGACGGCGGGTACTAGTGGTAGATCATGCCAATAAAGCGGGCAAGAAAATCCTTATGAGTGGCGGTGGGCGCTGTAATTTTACCAACTATGAAATTGAGCCCAAGCATTATTTAAGTAGCAATCCGCACTTTTGCAAATCAGCATTGTCACGGTATCTAAATTGGGATTTTATTGGCATGGTTAGCCAGTATCAGATTCCCTATCATGAGCGTGAGCACGGGCAACTGTTTTGTGATACCTCTGCCAATGATATTTTGCAAATGCTACTGACTGAGTGCCGTGCCAACCAAGTGACTATTCAACTAAAAACCACCATCCAGCAAATCCAAGCGTTACCCGACAATACGGGGTTTGTTTTAACGGTCAATCAACAAGCCAATCAACCAGCGCATCAAAAAAATAGCGAGCAAACCTTAACTTGTCAATCCTTGGTAGTCGCCACAGGCGGGCTGTCAATTCCGACCATGGGTGCGACAGGATTTGGTTACCAAGTAGCGCAGCAATTTGGGCATACCATTGTGCCAACATCGGCAGGACTAGTACCCTTTACCTTTACCGATAAAATTGGCGATGCGATTAAATCGTTATCGGGGGTCAGTTTTGAGGTCATTGCGTTTAATGAGCGCATCAGTTTTAGGTTGCCCGTGCTATTTACCCATCGCGGTTTATCCGGGCCTGCGATGTTACAGCTATCGAATTATTGGCACGTGGGCGAGCCGATTTTTATCAATTTATTCCCAAACCTTGATATGGCAGCATTTTTAGCCGAGCAAAAAAAACAGCATCCAAAACAGCTGATTAGAACCGTGTTAAATGACCAGATAGGCGCGGCGGCGCTACCTAAAAAAGTGATGGCTACTTTGCAAAATTTATTGTGGCAAGACATGGCTGAGACTGAGCTTGCCAATATCAAAGACGAGAAGTTAGCGCAGCTTGGTGAGCAGCTCAATGCTTGGCGTTTGACGCCATCAGGCACTGAAGGCTATCGTACAGCTGAAGTCACACGCGGCGGCGTTGCCACCGATAAAGTCTCCTCAAAAACCATGCAAAGTCAGTTACAACCGAATTTGTATTTTATCGGCGAGGTGCTCGATGTTACGGGTTGGCTAGGTGGCTACAATTTCCAATGGGCTTGGGCAAGTGGGTTTGTGGCTGGCGAATTGGTTTAGCTATAAATATAAAATGAAAGAGGTTTAGCTATAAAATGGTTTAGGTTTGAAGTGGGTTAAGTATTGATAAACCTAAAAAAATGGTTAAAAAAGGCATCAGTGAAATGCCTTTTTTATTTTAACGCATTTATTTTAATCAAGTTTGGTGGGTGTTTAGTGTTGGCGCGCAATCGGTTGTTGCAGTGCTTGAGGTAACTCAAGAATGGTCAGGTTACTGGCGGCAATATCATCGGGACGTGCCACCACCAAGGCTTCAAAACCTGTCTCAGTAGCAATGCTATTGACCACATCCACGTTGCCAATTTTTTCACCTACGTTAGGTATATCACCGGTACCTGCGACTCGGTGGAGCCAAGCTTTTGGGCTGGCCTTAAAATATAACCGTGCAATGATTTCTTGACCTAAATAACAGCCTTTATCGTAGTCAACGCCGCCTTGTTGGTGTAGACGTAACTCTTGGGGTTGCCACAAGCCTGCGGTGGCTTTGACAATCCAGTAATTGCCTGTAGCAATACTCGCTTTTTGCCATGCTTTGCGGTCAACATCGGTGTCCGTGCCATTCTCTGATTCGCTAAAACTAGGTATCCCATTGTCAACAACCGCAAAAATATCACGTGGCGCTGATAGGGTGAGTTTTGAGAACGCCGCATATTTTTTGATATGGTTGGCAAACTCATCGGCACAGTCTTGGCTGATGACGATTTGGTAAGCGTCATCCGCTATTTTTCTAATCCAAATACCCAACGTAACACGCCCTTTGAGATTACTAATCGCGGTCGCTTGGTATTGGTCGCTGAGTTTGGTGACGTTGCAGGTTAATTGTCCTTGCAAGAATTTTTGGGCATCGGCACCGGTTATATCAAAGACGACGAAATCTGTCATGGTGGCTCTCTTTTTATTTGCTAAAAAAATTATCATCAAAGTTTTGCACAATTGGGCTCGGACTGCAATCATGCTTTACTAGGTTATGCTTGACTAAATGCTGGTTTAAGTCCTGCTTGACTAACTACTGTTACTAGGTTATTTGTCAGAGGATTTGTCTGTGCTGGCTGATTACTATTATTGGGGCGACTTATCGCGTACAATACATCACTTAACGACTGTTAAATTTTTTTTAAGATAATTGAGCGTGTGCTATGAGTTTACCTGCCTGCCCCCCATGCCCAAGTGTAAAGAAAATTATACATACCAAGATGGCGATTTACTGATTTGCCCGATGTGTGGCTTTGAAGCAGAGCAGCAGGCATGGCAGGCGGGCGAAACCGAAGCAGCCAGCGAACAAGTCATCAAAGACGCGGTTGGCAATGTGCTACAAGATGGGGATAGTGTGACGGTTATTAAAGACTTAAAAGTCAAAGGCGCAAGCACCCCCATTAAAGTTGGCACCAAAGTCAAATCCATTCGCCTGCTCCATGATGCGCCCGATGATCATGATATTGATTGTAAAATTGACGGTTTTGGCGCGATGAAACTCAAATCCACCGTCGTCAAAAAAGCCTAGTTTTGGGATGGTTTGGGCTTTGTTTGGGGCTGTGGGTTTGCAACAGATATTGACACCCAAAGCTTATCTTTTTTTATGACCTCCCAAAAGCTATCACAATAAATTCAGTAGGTGATTGTAGAAAAATACGTTACAATAAGGCTATTTTTCTACAAATTTAATCATATACTTTTTTGTTAGTAGGTAATTGTGACCGCCTTATCTCATATTCGTAATTTTTCTATTATTGCCCACATTGACCACGGTAAATCCACGCTTGCCGACCGCATTATCCAAATGTGTGGTGGTCTACAAGCACGTGAAATGCAGGCGCAAGTCCTTGACTCGATGGATATTGAGCGCGAGCGCGGTATTACCATTAAAGCCCAATCTGTCACGCTGTATTATAACCACCCAAACGGTGACAAATACCAATTTAACTTTATTGATACCCCAGGGCACGTCGATTTTTCGTATGAAGTATCGCGCTCACTGGCAGCTTGTGAAGGCGCTTTATTGGTGGTCGATGCCGCGCAAGGCGTAGAAGCGCAGTCGGTTGCCAACTGTTATACCGCGATTGAGCAGGGGCTTGAAGTATTACCGGTACTCAACAAGATTGACCTACCGCAAGTGGATCCTGAACGCGTGATTCAAGAAATCGAAGACATTATCGGGATTGAAGCGATGGATGCACCGCGCGTGTCTGCCAAGACAGGGGTGGGGGTGGATGATTTGCTACAAGCGATTGTTGAGCGTATTCCCGCGCCTGAAGGCGACCGTGATGCCCCTTTGCAAGCGTTAATTATTGACTCATGGTTTGACAATTATCTTGGGGTTGTGTCACTGGTACGTGTGCGTCAAGGCACGCTCAAAAAAGACGATAAAATCCATATCAAATCCACCAAAGGCACGCATATTGTGACATCGATTGGGGTATTTACCCCAAAATCGTTTGAGACCAATATCTTAGAAGCCGGCGAAGTGGGTTTTGTGATTGCCGGTATCAAAGACATTGGCGGCGCGCCTGTGGGCGATACTATTACCCTTGCCAAAACCCCAGATGTAGATAGCATACCAGGGTTTAAAAAGGTCAAGCCGCAAGTCTATGCCGGTATGTTCCCTGTTGATTCGAGTGATTTTGAGGCGTTTCGTGAAGCGCTACAAAAACTGCAAGTCAATGACGCTGCGTTGTTTTTTGAGCCTGATACCTCTGATGCACTTGGGTTTGGTTTTCGCTGTGGTTTCTTGGGGATGCTCCATATGGAAATCATCCAAGAACGTCTTGAGCGTGAATACGATTTAGATTTGATTACCACGGCACCGACCGTTATCTACGAAATCAAAAAACGCAGTGGTGAGATTATCCAAATCGATAACCCATCAAAAATGCCTGACCCTGGTCTGATTGATGAGTTTCGTGAGCCGATTGCGCGCTGTCACATTCTGGTGCCACCCGATTATTTGGGTAACGTGATGACATTATGTATCGAACGTCGTGGTATCCAAGTTGATATGAAGTTTATGGGACAGCAAGTGCAGTTGACCTTTGATATTCCGATGGGTGAAGTGGTTATGGACTTTTTTGACCGTCTAAAATCGGTGTCACGTGGCTTTGCGTCACTTGATTACGGTTTTGAGCGCTTTGAAACAGATAAACTGGTGCGGGTAGATGTGCTGATTAATGGCGAAAAAGTTGATGCACTGGCGATGATTTGCCATGCTGAGCAAGCGCGCTATCGCGGTAATCAGTTGGTTGAAAAAATGAAAGAATTGATTCCGCGTCAAATGTTTGACGTGGCAATTCAAGCGGCGATTGGTAGCCAAATCATTGCCCGTAGTACCGTCAAAGCCATGCGTAAAGACGTACTTGCCAAATGTTATGGCGGTGACGTCTCACGTAAGAAAAAACTACTGTCAAAGCAAAAAGAAGGTAAAAAACGCATGAAGCAAGTGGGACGGGTTGAGATTCCACAAGAAGCGTTCTTAGCCGTATTAAAAGTGGATAATCAGTCGTAGAGGCAAGTATGGATTTTGATTTTAATTTGATTCTTGTCCCTGCGACCTTGATTTTGGGCGCTATTTGGCTACTGGATAAATTGGTACTAAAGCAAAAGCAAAGCAAAGGATTGGAGAAATCGACTGCGCCGGTGCGATGGGCGTATGATTTTTTTCCGATTTTAGCCATCGTCTTGGTGGTGCGCTCGTTTTTGATTGAGCCGTTTAATATTCCATCATCGTCAATGGTGCCCACCTTATATACGGGTGACTTTATTGCGGTCAACAAATACGCGTATGGTATCCGTTTGCCACTGGTCAATACCAAGGTGCTTGATTTAGGCGCGCCACAGCATGGTGATGTCGTTGTGTTTCGATTTCCATTAAATCCAAAGCAATATTATATCAAGCGGGTGATTGGCGTGGGTGGTGATACGGTGAGCTTTAATAACGGGCAGTTAAGCGTCAATGGCAAAGCGATTGCAACCACGCCTGCCGACTTTACCCCAGACCCTAAGATGACAGCGCAGCTATATCCGCCAGGGAAAACCGAAACGGGTGAGCTTGTGACAGCTGAGCAAGCAGCGCAACTGGGCAATCAAGAAGAATTGTCTGCCAAATACGTGCAAGAATCACCCAGCAATAATCATCAACATTTGGTGCGCTATTTGGGTGACAAAAATTGGTTTCAATATGCCAGCTTTTTGCAGCAAGCCTCACCTCAATTGATGGCAAGCCAAGGTCAACAATGGCAACTAACAGTGCCTAAAGGACACTATTTTGTGATGGGCGATAACCGTGATCGCAGTGCTGATGGTCGTTTTTGGGGGTTTGTACCTGATGAGAACCTAGCGGGTAAAGCCGTGTATGTGTGGACGCACAAAGCCAGTGGATTAAGTTTACCCACTTTTAATCGCAATGGCGCAATACACTAACCGCTTACTTTAAAAAATTGGATATCAAAGCCCTTGTTGTTGAGAATATTAAATTAACTAAAGCTTACATTAACCTATCTTGAGCGATGATAACAGGAGAATACGGCATGAACCTACCAAGTCATCAGCGCGGCGCCAGCGTCACGGGTATCGTGATTATGATTGTACTCATCGTCGTGTGTGCCAAACTCGGTTTAGCTATTATCCCTGCCCAAGTCGGTCACTACCAACTCAAAAAATCGTTGGCTTTTGAACTCAAAAAGTCCAATGACAATAAAGAAAGTGTCAAAGATTTTTTAGGTAACGTCAATTCTCAATGGCATATCAACGGTCTCAGCCAAAAGGCAGAGGACGTCGTGGAAGTGGTGGATAATACGCCAGGTGCGATGTCAGTGAAACTAAAATACGATGAAGCAAACAACTTTTTTGGTAACGTCGATATCGTCAATCGCTTTGAAGATACTATTAGCGCAGAAGATGCCAAAGTCGCCAAGCAATAGTTACTGAGCTTGTAGCCCCAATCTTAAGTAAGTGATAGCCATGTGATGATTTAAATGGCTAATACGTTTTCTAACAATTTGAAGCAGATGAATTTACCAATCACTATCCCCACCTTTAATCTCAAAAAACTACCGCCACAAGTGCGTCAATTAACCGCACTGTTTTATCAAATGGGTTATCAGTTTGATAATGTAAATTTACCCATTATGGCACTCATGCATCGCTCATTTGATAGCGAACACAATTATGAGCGATTAGAGTTCTTGGGAGATGCATTGCTCGGTGTGATCATCGCAGAAGCCTTATTTTTGCGCTATCCCGACTATAATGAAGGTCGGCTCAGTCGCTTACGTGCGTCGCTTGTGCGCGAAGAAACCTTGGTGATTATTGCAAAGCAGCTCAATTTGTCAGATTATTTGATTTTAGGGGTGGGCGAGCGTAAAGGCGGTGGTCGTCAGCGCGCCTCAATCTTGGCAGATAGCGTTGAAGCCTTGATTGGCGCTATTTATCTTGATAGTCAAAATTTTGATACGGTTAAAGCTTGTGTACTGACATGGTTTGAAGATTTGTTCGAAAAAGTGAAAGAACAAAAAGTGCTAAAAGATGCCAAAAGCCGTTTACAAGAGCTGTTGCAAGCACACCAACTTGCGCTCCCACGCTATGAAGTGACCGAAACCATTGGCAATGCACCCAATCAAATTTTTGTGGTCAGCTGCCAAGTCGAAATTATTTTTGACAATAAAACCGCCAAACCCATAGCGCCAACCCAAGCGTCAGTCACAGCACAAGGGGAAAGTCGCCGTATTGCTGAGCAGCGCTGTGCCGAAGCCATGCTGACTAAAATCAGTGATTTGCTACCTCCGCTGCGCTAATTTGCCAACCTGCTATACTGTCAACACCCAAATTTGATGAAATGCTTACTGAAATTTGCTCAAAACTCTTCTACAATAATTTGTACCCTTTAAACCAATGTTGAGATCCCACTTTATGTCTAATCAAACAGACGCTACCCAACAAACAACCACTGACCCAGCTGTCGACAATCCATCAGCGGACAACAACCAGGATGTTATCAGTCAATTTTTCAGTGGGCAAAGTGATTCAGCGCCCGCGCGTGCGGTGGATTTTCGCACGGGGTATGTAGCCATTGTCGGACGTCCAAACGTGGGTAAATCAACGTTAATGAATCATGTGTTGGGTCAAAAATTGTCGATTACCTCGCGAAAACCTCAAACTACCCGCCATCGCATTATGGGAATTTTGACCAACGAGCAACTACAAGCGATTTTTGTTGATACCCCAGGTATTCATAGCCGCGAAGTGCGCGCCATCAACGAGCGTATGAATAAAGCCGCAACCTCGGCTTTAGCAGACGTTGATGCGGTATTATTTGTGATTGATAGCCTAAAATGGGTGGAAGATGATGAGCTGGTGTTTGCTAAAGTGCAAAATTTGGGTGTCCCTGTGATTGCAGTGGTGAATAAAAGCGACACCATTAAGGACGAAGCTCAGCTGTTCGCGCTACTACAAAAACTGCATGACACCCAAGTATTTAGCGATATCGTGCCCGTATCTGCATTACGTGCGCATAACTTAGATGAGCTAGTACGAGTCATCGGTAAGCATTTACCGATTGCAGCGCCAATCTATGATGCAGAGCAGGTCACTGACCGTTCGGAGCGCTTTTTAGCCAGTGAAATCATTCGTGAAAAAGTGATGCGGGCATCAGGCGATGAGATTCCTTATGATTTAACGGTACAAATTGATACCTTCAAGGATGAGCCCGCGCATCAAGACCCAAAAACAGGCAAATGGCGTAAAGCCGTGACCTTTATCGATGCCACGATTTTTGTCGAGCGTCAAGGTCAAAAAGTGATTGTCATCGGTGATAAAGGCGAAAAAATCAAACAAATCGGCATCGAAGCGCGCCAAGATATGGAAAAAATGTTTGATAAAAAAGTGATGCTAACGCTGTGGGTCAAAGTCAAAAAAGGCTGGTCAGATGATGAGCGTGCGCTAACGAGTTTGGGCTACTAGGCGATAGGCTACTATGCGCAATCAACTGCTAACAGGTTATATTTTGCACCAAAAACCGTATGGTGAAAGCCGTAGTTTGGTTTACCTGTTTAGTGAAGAATGGGGCGTAGTACATGGTATCGGTAAAAAAAACTTACCGCTATTTGTCCCCATACAATTTTTTGGCAATGGTAAAAACAGCCTAAAAACCTTTAGTCAAAGCCAGATTTTGCAAAATCACATTACCCTCACAGGACAAAGCCTCTATGCGGGCATGTATCTCAACGAGATTTTGCAAAAACTATTACCTGTTGAAGAGCCGTTTGCTGAGATATGGCAAGCATATCAGCAGTGCCTGGCAAACATGGCAACGCTGTTTGTCGACCCAGCGCAATCGCCACATGACATGACCCGTTTAAAGTGGTATTTAAGGCGCTTTGAAAATGTATTGTTTGAACAATTAGGCTATGGGTTCGATTTTGCTAAAGATGCGTTAGGGGATTTAATAGTCCCATCGCAGCGTTATCAATACCAGCTACAGCAGGGATTTATGCCAGTTTTACCCTTGGATAAAACCGACATAGCATTAACAGGTGAGCAGCTGCTAACTTGGTATCAATGTTTGCAAGATGAAACGATGTTTAACCAAATGATGCAACAAGATTTTGATTTAGCCAAACAATTGGTCAATAGCATCAGTGCGATGCACCGCCATTTGATGGATAATTTACTCAATTATCAAACCTTGCAAAGCCGAGAACTTTGGCAGCAGCTTACCCAATATCAATAAGCTTACTCAGTATCAATCATAGACAAAATAGGGAATGTCATGACCAGCAATCAACCCTTACTTGGTGTCAATATCGACCATATTGCAACCTTGCGTCAAGCGCGTGGCGTGGCGTATCCCGATCCTGTGGCAGGGGCGTTAATTTGTGAGCAGGCGGGGGCGGATGGTATTACGCTGCATTTGCGTGAAGATCGTCGTCACATTCAAGATGATGATGTTTATCGGCTCGCCAAAGTCATAACCACTCGTATGAACCTTGAAATGGCAGTCACTGACGAGATGGTAGCGATAGCCTGTGATGTTAAGCCAGCTTGGGTGTGCTTTGTCCCTGAAAAACGCCAAGAACTGACCACCGAAGGCGGGCTTGATGTGATTGGTAATCAGCACAAAATAGCCAGTGCGATTCAACAGTTACATCAAGTCGGCACTCAAGTATCACTATTTATTGATCCAGAGTTGGCACAAATTGATAAAAGCATTGCGCTCGGGGCAGATGCCATTGAACTACACACAGGCGCTTATGCTGACTATTGTTTGCAACATGACCAAGTTAAAATTAGCCATGAAATCACCCGTATCAAAACAGCCGTGACTCATGCCCACGAGGCAAAAGCAAGTTTACTGGTCAATGCAGGGCACGGTCTTACCCGTGACAACGTTGCACCCATTGCTGATATTGATGGCATCCATGAACTAAACATCGGTCATGCCATTATTGCAGACAGTGTGTTTATGGGACTTAGCGAAGCGGTGAGCGCAATGAGAAAAGCATTTACAGCAAAAGCCTAGCTATTAGGGGCAATTAAATTGTTCAACTGAGTAGGGCTTATATTTAATAATGCCTGTTTTACTAAAACTTACCTTTAGTCGATTATCGACCTTACCATCTAAAGGGCAGTATTGAATATTACCCATATAACCAATGGGTCTAGCGTTTTCTGGCTTAAAAATAATATAGTTGTTATTCAACGAGATATTTGCCGTCAGCACCCCCCAGGACAAATCTAACGTAAGCTGATGATTGAGTTTATCTACCGTTGCCTCATAGCTGTTATTGTTATTTTTATCGATAAAGCTAATCAGCTGATGACCGCCAGTTGTCACGCAAGCCAAGTTATCATTAGCGACACAGGCTATCACAGGGTTTTGATAAATCAACGCCTCTTGTTTTGCACTGCTTAAAAAATTCATTAAGCTTGAAGCGGTGCTTTTTGCTTCCATTTGCTTTAAGCTGTTGGTAATAGTAATCGAAGCCATCGCTACGATGATAGATAAAACAGCCACAACGACAACTGTTTCAATCAAAGTAAACCCCTGTCTTTTTATTGAGAACACGTTGGTTTTTGCATTATTCATTCTATTCATTCATTCTATTAAAGCTACCGTTAAGTGATGATGGGATAATACAATAAAAGACTTTAGTTCATTATTATATAGAGTTCAAAAGAATTAACAAACAAATATTAAACTATAAGGTAAGGCTGGTGGCTAGAAAGTGAATGAAAGCGACTAAACGACTGATGTTATCAGGGAATGGAATGTCTCTTCTACATAGTAAGGATTTCACAGGCTAAGATAGGTTTAAATGTTCAAATACCTATTGTTACTGGTTCTAAAACATTATTAAGAAAAAACTGTTGTGCCTGAAACGTAAATGTCTCCTTTATTTAGTAAGTGAATGTCACTAGAATGTATCATTTAGTGAAAGTATGAATTTAAGATATGGTAAATTTAAATAGACTGTATTAAAATCCTTGTCAAGATAAGTATATAGTTTTGATGTGTAATGTCGAATCATGATGGTTGTCGAATTTTTAGTATCGAGCGTAAGTGATTAGCTTAGCTACTAAAAAATAAAAATATAACATATTGTGATGTTCGTGTAATATTGTGTAGCAATGTAAAAAAAAGAGTTGTAAACACAATTTTTAGGCGTTAAGCTATATTTAACAAGTTCATAAATTGCATGTGTTTTAATGCGTCATTTTGTGAATTAATTGTCAGGTTATTTTAATTTAAAATGAGCCAATCCTTTGGAGGACTTCTATGAAGCTAAATAAAATCGCTCTAGCAGTTGTTGCTGCAGCTGTTATGCCAGTAGCCGCTAACGCAGGCGTTACTGTTACACCTTTGCTACTAGGTTACCATTATGTAGATGGTATTGGTGATACTGAAGATAAACAAGGCGAGCAATTCGCAGGTACTCACCAAGATAACGACTTGTACACTGGTGCAGGTATTGGTATCGAATTGACACCTACTATCGCACTTGAATTAGAGTACGGTGAAACTGATTCTGATGCATTGTATGCCAATGGCGATAAAGTTAACGGACATGAGTTTGAACAAAAATCATACTCAGGTAACTTTACTATCGGTACTGAAACCTTTAGTGGCTACACTAACAGCCCATTCAAGCCATATGTGTTAATCGGTGCAGGTCAATCAAAAACCTCAATGGCATTTGATGATGGCAGCAAAGCAACTTCTAAAGACACTATCGGTAACTTAGGTCTTGGTGCTTACTACCGAATCAATGACGCATTAAGCTTACGTGGTGAAGGTCGTGCGATCTATAACTTCGATAATGATTGGTGGGAAGGTCTAGCGTTAGCAGGTCTTAACGTGGTTCTAGGTGGTCACTTGGCACCAGCCGCCCCAGTAGTTGAGCCTACACCTGTTGAGCCAATCGTTGTGACTGATGGTGATGATGACCAAGATGGCGTACCAAATAGCGTTGACAAATGCCCAGGCACCCCATTAAACGTTGTTGTAGATGCTGATGGTTGCCCACGTGAAATATCAATGGATGACGCATTACGTATGGAATTACGTGTATTCTTTGACAATGACAAAACTGTCATCAAAGATCAGTACAAACCAGAAATCCAAAAAGTTGCTGAAAAAATGAATGAATATCCAAATTCAACAGCTTCAATTGAAGGTCATGCTTCAAAAACTGGTCCATCTGCGCGCTATAACCAACGTTTGTCTGAAGCACGTGCAAATGCGGTTAAATCAATGTTAGTTAACCAATTTGGTGTTGCACCACAACGTATTAGCACAGTGGGTTACGGTTATGACCGCCCAATCGCAGACAACAACACTGCTGAAGGCCGTGCAATGAACCGCCGTGTATATGCTATCATCACTGGTAACAAATCTGGCACAACCGTTCAAACTAAAGACATGAACGTACAATAATTAGTTATTAACTAAAAAAAGCTACCCTCGTTGGTAGCTTTTTTTATTTTTATTATCAGCTATAAACTCAACTTAGATAAATTTAATCTATTTTTAACGATAAGATGTTATACTACCGCGTGTTTTAATTTCCCTTCCTAGCCGAATTTTCAAGAGCTATTTTTTTATGTCAGATTCAATCAAAAATCTTCGCAATATTGCGATTATTGCCCACGTTGACCATGGTAAAACTACTCTAGTCGATAAACTGTTACAACAATCTGGTACTTTTGGTGAGCGTGCCGCAGAAGTTGAACGTGTCATGGACTCTAACGCATTAGAGCAAGAGCGTGGTATTACCATTTTAGCCAAAAACACGGCGATCAAATGGACCAATCCTAAAGACGGCGTTGAATACCGTATTAACATCGTCGACACCCCCGGTCACGCCGATTTTGGTGGTGAAGTTGAACGGGTAATGTCGATGGTTGACTGTGTGTTGTTGTTAGTTGATGCCGTTGATGGTCCTATGCCACAAACCCGTTTTGTGACCTCAAAAGCATTTGCCCGTGGCTTAAAGCCAATCGTGGTGATTAATAAAATTGACAAACCAAGCGCCCGTCCAGACTGGGTCATGGATCAGGTGTTTGATTTGTTTGATAATTTGGGTGCGACAGATGAGCAGCTAGATTTTCCCATCGTTTATACCTCTGCCATGAATGGTATTGCAGGGTTATCGCCTGACGAGCTTGCAGAAGATATGCAGCCATTGTTTGAGACCATCGTAAATGTCGTTGAGCCACCACAGGTGGATACGGACGGTCCATTCCGTATGCAGATTTCAAGCCTTGATTATGATAACTTCAAAGGTTTGATTGGTATCGGTCGTATTCAGCGTGGGTCAGTTAAAACCAATACACCTGTAACGATTGTTGATAAAGAAGGTAATAAACGTAACGGCCGTATCCTACAAATCATGGGTTACCATGGTCTTGACCGTATCGAAGTACCTATGGCACAGGCAGGTGATATCGTCTGTATCACGGGTATCGATGCGTTAAATATTTCTGATACAATCTGTGATCCACAAAATGTAGAAGCCTTACCACCGCTAAGTGTCGATGAGCCAACCGTATCGATGACTTTCCAAGTGAACAACTCACCATTCGCGGGTAAAGAAGGTAAATTCGTGACGTCACGCAATATTCGTGAGCGCCTAGAACGTGAGTTAATTCATAACGTGGCACTTCGCGTAGAAGATACCGACAGTCCTGATAAATTTAAAGTATCAGGTCGTGGGGAACTTCATTTATCTGTATTGATTGAGAATATGCGCCGTGAAGGTTTTGAGCTGGGTGTGTCACGTCCAGAAGTAATTGTTCGTGAAATCGAGGGTGAGAAACAAGAGCCGTTTGAAAATGTGATTTTTGACGTTGAAGAACAGCACCAAGGCGCGGTAATGGAGCAAATGGGCTACCGTAAAGGCGAATTGACCAATATGGAAGTTGACGGTAAAGGTCGTATCCGTATTGAAGCGGTAGTACCGTCACGTGGTTTGATTGGTTTTCGCTCTGAGTTCTTAACCATTACCTCAGGTACCGGTATCATGACCTCAAGTTTCTCACATTATGGTCCTGTGAAAACAGGCGATGTGGCAAAACGCCAAAATGGGGTGTTGATTTCTATGGTGAATGGTACTGTATTGGGCTATGCGCTATTTAACCTTCAAGAACGTGGTCGTATGTTTGTATCACCGCAAACTGAAGTCTATGAAGGTATGATTGTCGGTCAAAACTCACGTAGCGATGACATGGTAGTCAATCCAACCAAAGCAAAACAGTTGACGAACGTGCGTGCCAGTGGTACCGATGATGCGATTATTTTAACGCCGCCAATCATTTTCACCCTTGAACAAGCGCTTGAATTTATTGAAGATGATGAGCTGGTTGAAGTGACACCAAAATCAATTCGTCTACGCAAAAAATACTTGACTGAAAATGAGCGTAAACGTAACGGTCGTAAATAATAGCGAGTCTACGCGATAAAAATTTTGAAAAAGCCTAACACTTATTTACAAAAAGCTTGTACCTGTTACAAGCTTTTTTAATTTAATCTACACACTGGCAAAGCAAAGATTTAAAATTTTATACAATTCCTTATGATGATAAGGGTTTTTTAGTCAACGATTGTAGCGATTATTTTGAAATAGGAGAAGTTATATGAGTATGATGTCAGAATTTAAAGAGTTTGCCCTCAAAGGCAATGTGATGGATTTGGCAGTGGGTGTCATCATCGGCGGCGCATTTGGTAAAATCACCACGTCGTTGGTAGAAGATATTATTATGCCGATTATCTCTGCGATTATGGGCGGCAGAATCGACTTTACCAATATGTTTGTGGTGTTAGGTGATGTACCTGCAGGCACCGCTATGACGTATGATGCGCTCAAAAAAGCGGGTGTGCCTGTATTTGCATATGGTAATTTTGTCACCATCTTAATCAACTTTATTATTTTGGCATTTATCATTTTTATGTTGGTGAAAGCTATGAACCGCCTACGCCGTCAAAGCGAAGCACAAGAAGCGGCTGCACCAGAACCTTCAGAAGAAGTACTATTGCTACGTGAAATCAGCAGTAAATTAAGCAAATAACGGTTTGTACTCACGCTGATAGATTAAAATTTCAGTCCATGTTATTTATAAATGAAAAAAAGCCTCCATGATAACTGGGGGCTTTTTATTGATTGCTAGTCAATCTACATTTTTTATCTATAGATATTCATCAGCTAACGACAATAAGGCAAGTTATGACAAAGCAGGTAATCGTGCTGGGTGCAGGGGTGGTGGGTGTCACCACTGCTTGGCAGCTTCGACAAGCAGGGTTTGAGGTAACGGTAATCGAGCGCGAAAGTAGCGCGGCATTGTCAACATCGTTTGCCAATGGTGGGCAAATATCTGTGTCACATGCTACGCCTTGGGCAAATCCTGATACACCCTATAAAGCGCTAAAATGGTTATTTCGAGAAGATGCGCCATTGTTGTTTCGCTGGCGTCGGTTGTTGGGTTTGCCCGGCAGTACAGCGCAAGATGCAGCCCCTGATATGGCGCTGTGGCGATGGGGTTGGCAGTTTTTGCAGCAGTGCAATGCGAAAAGTGCCGATGCTAATCTGGTGCAGATGGTCAATTTAGGATTATACTCTCGGCAAGTACTCGGCGAAGTCAGGGCGCAAACGGGCATTGATTATGACTGTCTGACACGCGGTATTATGCATTTTTATACCGATCATGCTGAGTTTCAAGCAGCGATAGCACCCACTAAACGGATGCAGCAATTGGGTTGTGATCGGCAAGTCATTAGTGTGGATAAAGCGATAGAATTAGAGCCTGCGTTAACTGGTATTGGCAAAGAATTGGTGGGGGCGACTTATACCGCACTTGATGAATCAGGGGATGCCCAAAAATTCACCCATCGCTTGGCAGCACTTTGTCAGCAGCAAGGGGTAACATTTTTATTTAATACTGCCATCAAACGACTTGTTTATCATAACCAACACATTGACGGTGTGGAAGTAATATCTGTTAACAGCAAAGATAATGCTGCTTTGCCAGCGCAATCACAGATACTGTCCGCCGATGCGTATGTACTGGCGTTAGGGAGTTATAGTCCGGCCTTAGTCAAAGCATTGGGTATTAATCTACCCATCTATCCTGCTAAAGGTTATTCAGCCACGTACCCCGTGTTGCGACCCGATGAGACACCTTATGTAAGCTTGATTGATGATGAGTTTAAGCTGGTGTACTCGCGCTTAGGCGATCGTTTGCGAGTAGCAGGAACGGCTGAATTTAACGGTTTTAACCTTGAGCTCAATCCCGTTCGTTGCCAAGCGATTACGCGGCGGGTGAGAGAGGTGTTTGGGGATGCGGTAGATTTGACTCAGCCAAATTATTGGACAGGGCTGCGACCGATGACACCGTCAAATGTGCCGATTATCGGTCGCGCGGTCAATCGCCAAGGACGTATTGATAATTTGTATCTCAACACCGGACATGGCACTTTGGGCTGGACGCACTCGAACGGCTCAGCAAAAGCGATGGCTGATATCATGCAAGGGCGCCAGCCCCAAGTAAATTTTAACTTTGTGGGCTTGCAGGATTAAGGGCTTGAGTTGGGATACTGGCAGATTTTGGAAAGGTGACAGTGAAAGTCGAGCCTTTGCCAACTGTGGAGGTGATATCAAGGGTGGCATGGTGCTGATACAAGACATGCTTGACAATTGCTAGCCCCAAACCGGTACCCCCTGTCTCACGGCTTCGACCCGTGTCCACGCGGTAAAAACGCTCGGTTAAGCGCTGAATATGGCGCTGCTCGATACCAATGCCATTGTCGGTCACGCTAAAACATACCCCCGCGTCACACTCATGCCAGCTAATACTAATCTCACCACCTTTGGGGGTGTATTTCATGGCATTGGTAATCAAGTTACTGAGCGCACTTCGCAGATAATCTTCATAACCCAAAATATGTAACGTGCTGTCGATATGCAAATGAATCATATGGTCGTATGACTTGTTGTACATCTGCGCATCGTCAAACAATTGCATTAGCATTTTGGGAATATCAATGTCTTTGGGCTCAGCGGGCTTTTCATCATTTTCCAACCTAGATAATAATAGTAAGTCATTGATGATGTTATTCATGCGCTGACTTTGCTGCATCATCTGAGTAAACGCGCGAGCAATACGCGGATCTAACTCAGGCTGTTCACTCAAAGTCTCCACATACCCCATGATGACGGTAAGCGGCGTGCGAAGTTCATGCGAAACATTTGCCACAAAGTCTTTTCGCATCTGTTCTAAGTGCTGAAAACGGGTGACATCATAAATCAGCAGTAATTTTTCTTGCCCAAATTTGGTAATCTTGCACTGCACATAGCGCTCGATATTAGACGGGTTATGGATACGCACACCATCTGGATAGTCTTCAATGTGGTGATAATATTGATGAAAAAGCGGGTTGCGAATAATGGTCAACACATTGCGACCTTGGTCGGGCGCTTTAAATTGAAAAAGCCGCTCGGCAGAGTTGTTCCACCATTCGATACAGTCGTTTTTATCAATCAGAATAATCGAGTCTTGCAATGCGCTCAGCGAGTCACGCACTTTTTGCACCAGCGAAACGGTTTGCTGATGCGCCAATTTCTCTTGGCGATTGACTTGGTAGATATTGCTGGCAACGACACTAAGGTTGGACTCAAATGCAGGCGGCGGCTCATCGGGGTTTTTGTTGTACCATGCTTTAAAGCGTTGTATCGACCATAAAAAATATAGCTGATACAGGCAAAGCCCTATCGCCAGTCCCCAACCCCAAAACCCTAATAGCCCGCCAATCAACAGCCCCGCAACCCCAACTGTCACCACGGGTAAAATGCTCGACCACATATTAATTTTTCTAGCGTCCATTGAGAAAGCTTACTATAGCGAAGTTGGGATAAGTTGGCAAAAATTTCAATGCGATTAATCAGACTATTGTTAGTCGATTTTATTAGAAAAGCGATAGCCTGTGCCACGTACAGTTTGGATATAGTCCGCAAACCCAAATGGCTCAAGCACTTTACGCAGGCGGCGGATATGCACGTCAATGGTACGATCTTCAACGTACACATTGCCACCCCAAACTTGATCGAGTAGCTGGGTACGGGTATAAGCCCGCTCGGGATGACTCATAAAAAAAGCAAGTAGCCGATACTCTGTCGGTCCGATATCCACCGCTTTGTTATTGGCACTCACGCGCTGACTGGCAGGGTCTAGCGACAAGCCGCCTATGTCAATGGGTTTTTCGCCTGACAATGCGCTACTACGGCGCAATACCGCTTTGATACGGGAAACCAATTCACGGGTGGAAAACGGCTTGGTGATATAGTCATCTGCCCCAGCGTCAAGTCCTTGAACTTTGTTGTCCTCTTCGCCTTTGGCGGTGAGCATGATGATAGGAATTTCAGAGAGCATTTCATCTTTTTTCAGGCGGCGGCATAAATCAATGCCTGATAGCCCATTGGGCAACATCCAATCTAATAAGATGAGGTTGGGGCGATGATCGACCACCAAATGATGGGCTTGAGAGACTTCTGATGCTTGCAAACAATCAAATCCTGCCATCTCTAGTGTGGTCACGATCATCTCTCGAATGGCAGGCTCATCTTCCACTACCAAAATAGTTTCATTTTTCATAAATTTCTCAAGCGATAAAAATGGGCAACTGTTTGTCAAAATAATTTTATGACAACAATATTACAATGCCCATATTACAACTTCAGAATATGACAAAAAAATGACAATGATAAGCTTTTATGGCTTTTATTTGTGGTGTTATAAAAAATTCGGTGTTTCACTCAATTTTTGGTACTTAACACGGGTCGCATCACAGTTCAAAAATAAAATTTATCGGACCATCATTGCAACTGCTGACTTGCATATCTGCGCCAAATTCGCCTGTTTGCACAGCTGTATATTGCGTCTTGGCATACGCTACTATCTGGGCAAACAAAGCTTTGGCAGTGTCGGGCGCCATCGCGGGCTTAAAATCAGGACGTCTACCCGATTGGGTATTGGCAAGGAGGGTAAACTGTGACACTAATAGGACGCCGCCATTGACTTGTTGCACGTTTTTATCCATTTTGCCTAGCTCATTTTCAAATACGCGATAGGTGAGGATTTTATCAATCATTTTTTGCCCCATCGCGAGCGTATCATCATGCCCAAGGCCAAGGTAGACAAGTACGCCGTATGCAATCTCGCCGACGATTTGTTGTGGGTGAGGCGCTTGGTTAACTGCTACTTTGGCAAATTTCACCCGTTGTAATACTGCTTTCATGATTTTTCCTATCCATCAGTTTGAGCGTAAGCGGCTTTACTTAAGAGCTAGCTTGTCGCTTAACTTGTAGCCCAGTGTTTAATATACCGTGATTCTAAGGGGGATTTTGATTATAATAAGCCAACTTTAAAATGCCAATCTCGAGTAACTTATGACCTTGTTTACGACGTTACAATCGCTTGTCCCACAACAAAAAATCAGTGAAATCGCAGGTCGTCTTGCCCAAAGCCGTCATCCGATGGTGAAAAAAACCTTTATTCGTACCTTTGCTTCGGTGTATGGCATCAAGCTAGAGGAGTATGCGCGCGGTAGTTTTTCTCAGTATGACAGTTTTAATGATTTTTTTACCCGTGAGCTCAGAGATGGCGCGCGCAAGATTGATGATGACCCAGATGCGCTGATCTGTCCTGCAGATGGCATGATATCGCAATTGGGGCAAATCGATAAAGACCAAATCCTGCAAGCCAAAGGCAAATCGTATGAAGTCGGGCAATTGCTCGCGGATTATGAACTTGGCAAAGCCATGCAAGAGGGTAGTTTTGTCACCGTGTATTTGGCACCGACCAATTATCACCGCGTGCATATGCCGTTTGACGGCACTTTGGTAGAAACCATCTATGTGCCAGGACAGCTATTCTCGGTCAATAATGAGACCGCTGAAAACATTACTGATTTGTTTGCCCGTAACGAGCGCTGCGTGTGTGTGTTTGATACCGAATTTGGTAAAGCTTGCGTTGTGCTAGTCGGGGCGATGATTGTAGCAGGGATTGAAACAGTTGCCACAGGCAAAATCAAACGTAGCGATCGCGTGCAGCGTCAAACCCATCACATGACGCTGAAAAAAGGCGATGAACTTGGGCGGTTTTATTTGGGCTCAACGGCTATTGTGGTGTTACCAAAATCAGCGGGTATGGCTTGGGGCGCAGGTCTTTATAATTCAGTGCCGGTGACAATGGGTCAACGTTTGGGTACTTTTTTGCAGTAAGCTGTCAATGTATTTGCTAAATCAAGGTAGCAACGGCTGCCTTTTTTATTGGGTCTTTTATCCAATCTACATGGTTGATTGCTCACATAAACTAAACGATAACGAAAAATATTTTAGGAAAATTTGTTTATAATAGCCAACTCATAATTTTTGCCTACTTTTTTATTTAGACGCGCTTTTTATTTAAATTGATCACTATGAACCTACCGCCAACACCGCACCCTAAGCCAGCACACGACTTAGACTATCCGACAGTTTGGATTATGATTTTGGGGTTGATTATTGCTATCGGTCCGCTGTCGATTGATATGTATTTGCCGGCTTTGCCCAGTATGGCAAAAGATTTTGGCGTGGCAACGGCTTTTATGTCCAATTCGGTGCCTGCTTATTTTGTAGGATTGGTGGTCGGGCAGTTGTTTTATGGTCCGATTTCGGATCGGATTGGGCGCATCAAGCCTTTGTATGTGGGCATGGTGCTGTATGTGATTGCTTCAGTGATGTGCGCCACCACCACCAATGAATACGTGTTGTTTGTCTCACGAACGCTACAGGCGTTGGGCGCATGTGTGGGAACGGTGGTGTCACGGGCGATGATTCGTGACCGCTTGCATCCCAAGCAAATGGCAAAGGCGTTTTCGCTGATGGTGCTAGTGATGGGGATTGCGCCGATTTTGGCACCAAGCTTGGGGTCGTTGCTGTTAAAAGTCGCCAGTTGGCGGGTGATTTTTTGGTTTTTGGCAGGGTTTGGTATTTTAAATATCATGCTGACCCGGCTGTTTTTGCATGAAACCTTGACCGATGAGTTTCGCAACAACCGTCCGATGAATGACGTGCTCAGCCAATACTGGGATTTGCTTAAAGACACCCAGTTTAATTATCCTGCGATTGGCGCAGGGCTGCTGATGGGTTCGATGTTTGTGTATATCAGCGCGGCACCTGAGCTAATTATGGAAGGGTATGGGGTGACGCCGCAGCATTTTAGCTGGATTTTTGGCATGAACGCGGCAGGTTTTATTGGGTTGACACAGGTCAACCAATGGCTGGTGAACCGTTATCGTCTAGTCAGCTTGCTGCGATTTGGAGCGGTGATGCAAGTAATCGCGGCGGCGTGTTTGATGCTGCTAGGTTTGGTATTTGGCACGCAAGCTTGGTTGCCGTTGGTGCTAGCCAGTATTTTTTGCTGTATCGCAGGGCTAGGCCTCACTCAGCCCAATTCAGGTGCCATTGCTTTGGCATTTCAAAAACGCCGCGCGGGCATGGCGAGTGCCTTGCAAGGCTCACTCAACTTTGTCGTCGGTATTTTTGGCGGATTAGTATTAAATATCCTGCCCTTTAATCCCGTCGCCAAACTGGGTATTACCATGTTTATGCTAATGACTATTGGGGCATTTTTGGTATTTCAAATCGACAAAAATCTCGATGTGGCGGATGTGGACTAAGGATTAATCAAACCGATACACATCCATACCCAAACTAAAATGGGCAAAACTTTCATGCACGATACTCATCTTTGAGCCTGCGCCTGCCGCAAAAAATAACGGCAATAAATGTTCAGGGGTGGGGTGATTATGATGGGCAAATGGATGTGACCGCCAATCTAAAGCCGTTGGCATATGTTGTTTGAGTTGATGAATCAACCAATATTTAAATTCACGTGCCTCAGCATCCACCTCACCACTATCAAACTGTACCTGCGCCAAATTATGGGTGACGCTGCCAGAGCCGATGATTAATACTTGCTCTGCCCGTAGTGGCGCCAATAAAGCCCCCAGCTGAAAACACGCATAACTATCAAAATGCTGCGGTAGCGAAAGCTGCACAATCGGCACATCTGCCTGCGGATACAAATGCACCAGCGGCGACCACACCCCATGATCAAATGGACGCAGTCGATTGACCGACGTGCTAACGCCCAAAGCTTGCAACTGCTGTGCCAGCTGCTCAGCAATCAGGCTATCGCCTTTGACAGGATAATCGATTGTATACAGCGCTTTTTGAAAGCCGCTAAAATCATGCCAAGTAGCGGGAGCGGCATTGCCATTGATTTCTAGATGCTGGCTTTGCCAATGCGCAGAGATGATGATAATCAAGCGTGGTTTTGGCAGATTTTGCCCAAATTTATTCAGCGCTTGGGTAGTACGGTTGTTTTCGATGGCAATCGTCGGCGCCCCATGCGAGATAAACAAACTGGGCAAGGTATAAAGCGGGTACGGTGTGTTGGGTAAAAATGGCTGCAGGCTGATTGGTTGTTTTTCGGTTTTTTCCATCAATTTTCTTAAAGTTGCAGTGATAATATAGAAATGATAACGAATTAATAAGGATTAACTAAAAAGGATTAATAGGTTAAATAAGGGAAAAATTCGCAAAAACAAGCCATGTCAGCGATTTCATACATAATCAAACATAACAGGTTAACTGGAAAAACTTAAAAATAATCACCGCGGTGATACGGATGATGATAGATAATGGTCATAGCGCGGTACAGCTGTTCCATCAGTAGCACGCGCACGAGCGGATGCGGCAAGGTAAGATTGGACAGCGACCATTTGAATGTCGCATGGGATAATACCTCTTTTGAAATGCCATCAGCACCCCCAATCACAAACGCCATGTCATCACCCAGCTGCATGGCTTCGCCAACTTTAGCCGCTAAATCTTCGGTTGATAGATTCTTACCGCGGACGTCTAGGCAAATCAGCTGCTCGCGTTTGCCTGCTGAATTTTTGGCTTGATGCGCTTGCAAAATTAGCCCGCCTTCGGTGATGGCATATTTTTCAAGTTCGGCAGGCGAAGGGCTTTTGGCGCGTTTGCAGGCGGGGATTTCAACGATTTCGGTGCTGAGCATGGGCTGAATACGTTTATAATAGTCATCAAATCCCGTCTGCACCCAAGCAGGCATTTTTTGTCCAACGGCTAAAATTCTTGCTTTCATGGGTTCCCCTTTGTTATCTTTTGACCAATCTATATCGCTTTGGCGATTCACCGTTAGCTATTAAATACTCATTATCGAAGCCAACTATATTTTCGCTATCGAAGCCAGCTATATTAAGGCTTAATTAAAGCTTAATTAAAACTTAAAACGAACCATTTAAAAACCAACCATTTAAAAACGCTTGCAACGCACCCATATACAATGCGATAAAGCCTAAATCAACCTAAGCTGAGCCAAAGCCTGAACTAAAACTAAGCTTAGCAACAAAATTTTAACATGATTTTATCGCTATGATGGATAATACTTCCCCTAGCATTTAGCTAAGGTGATAAAATAATTTGCATGACAAATTTTAAATGATAAGAAAAGACGACAACAATATGAAAAATTGGCAAGACCCCAATGCCGCTGTTGAAGCAGCCAACTATGACAACCCGATTCCAAGCCGTGTACTGATTTTACAAACCTTACTTGAGCGCGGACAAGCCACCCAACACGAGCTTGCGACGATTTTTGATTTGGATGACGATGAGTACGATGCACTGGGTAACCGCTTAAAAGCCATGCTGCGTGATGGACAGTTAAGCCGTGATGCCGACGGTGGTAATCCTTATATTTATCGCCCATTGACTGAGAACGATGCCGTAACTGGCGTGGTCGCTGCTCATGCCAAAGGCTTTGGCTTTGTCGTACTTGAGGATATGCCCGATTTATTTTTGAATGAAACTGAAATGCGCTGGGTATTTCATGGCGATAAAGTAAAAGCCATCGCCACTAGCACCGACAACCGTGGTCGTATGATGGGTCGTGTGTTGTCAGTGGTATCCCATGCCCAGCTACAATATATTGGTAAACTTGCAAAAGATGACGATGGTTACTTTGTAGAACTGATTAGCCCAAACAATCATCAACCGATTACGGTGACGGAAGAAAACGTCGAAGCGCTACAACTCAAAATGGGTGACCCCGTCAAAGTCGATATCATCGACTATCCCACCCAGCATGAATACGCGACGGGGAAAATTACTGAAAGCTTGGTCGATGATAACGAGCGTGAATTGATTATCAAAACCACCCTGCTAAATTACGATATTCCCCATGAGTTTAGCCCAAAAGTCATGCAGCAAGTCGATGCGTATAAAGAGCCGACACAAAAAGACTATCAAGACCGTATCGACTTACGGGCGTTGCCACTAGTCACCATTGATGGCGAAGACTCGCGCGACTTTGATGATGCTGTCTATGCCGAAAAACGTCGCGGCGGTGGCTATCGCTTGGTGGTCGCGATTGCCGATGTCAGTCATTATGTGACTGCCAACTCAGTACTTGACCAAGAAGCCTATGAACGTGGTACATCGGTGTATTTCCCGCATTTTGTGGTGCCGATGCTCCCTGAAAAACTCTCCAACGGGCTTTGCTCTTTAAACCCAGGTGTTGACCGCTTGTGTATGGTAGCCGACATCATACTATCGCGTAGCGGCAACGTGACCAGCCATGAGTTTTATCCAAGCGTGATGCATTCTCAAGCGCGATTGACTTATAACCAAGTCAATGATTATTTTGCCCAAGCGCAAGGGGAAACGCCCAAAGCCGAAGTGCCTGTCACTATCACGGGTAATAAAGCGGTCAAAAAATCGATTGATGTGCTGTATGATTTGTACAAAGTGCTATTGGTCAAACGCGAACAGCGCCATGCGATGGAATTTGAAACCCAAGAGACTTATATCAAGTTTGATGAAGCAGGCAAAATCAGTGCCATTGTGGCACGGACGCGTGGTGACTCGCATAAGCTCATCGAAGAGATGATGCTATTGGCAAATACCTGCGCGGCTGAATTTTCGCTCAAGCATGAATTGCCGGTTTTGTATCGCAATCATGATACCCCAGAGGCAGAAAAAGCCGCTCGCGTCAGTGACTTTGTAAAGCATTTTGGTTTGTCATTCCCTGAAGAAAACCCGACACAGGCAGATTATCAGCGTATCATTGAAGCGACACGCGAGCGTCCTGATGCGATTAGTATTCATAGTGTGCTACTGCGCTCCATGCAGCAAGCCAACTATGCACCGACCAATATCGGACACTTTGGGCTGGCGTATGAGAAATACAGCCACTTTACCTCACCGATTCGCCGTTACCCCGACTTGATGCTACACCGTGCCATCAAAGCGAAAGTGACGGGCAAAAAGGCGCCCCTACCAGATTGGTCACTAGAAGATGCGGGTGAACAGACCTCAATGACAGAGCGCCGTGCCGATGAAGCCAGCCGTTTTGTTGAGCAGTGGCTCAAAGCGCATTATATGAAAGACCATATCGGTGAAGAATTTGATGCCGTGGTTACCACAGTGACCAATTTTGGCTTGTTTGTGACTCTCACCGATTTATTCATTGATGGCTTGATTCATATCTCGCATTTGGGCGAAGATTACTTTGTATATGATGACAAGGCGCAGCAGTTATTTGGTGAAAAATCAGGACTGGTGTTCGGACTCGGTGATAAAATCCGTGTCAAAGTCGCTGCCGTCAATATGGAGACCCAGCAGATTGATTTTGATTTGGTGGCACAGCTGGAAAAATCGTCATTTAATAATCGCGGTAAAGGCAAAAGTCGCGGTCAATCACAAGCGGTCTCTAATTCTGTTCAATCTAATCCCAACGCCCCATCTAATCCTAACGCTCAATCTAAGCCAAATGAGAGCGCTAGGAAAGCAAAAAGCGCTAAAAATAAAAGTAACGCGCGCAACAAATCTCGTTAATGAAAAAAGGGCAATACAATTTGCCCTTTTTTTATCGTTGAGAAAAATACCTGCCAAAACACAAAACGCCTTTGTCCACTTAATCTTAGTCACTTGATGTTAGCGACTTCACATTAGCCACTTGATGCCCTTTAACTAGTCTTGCTTGGTTAGCGGTGCTACAATCAATTACGCCAAGTTATTATTGCGTGGTTTTCTCTGCGCTCGCCAAGTTGTTGGATGAGGTCTGAGCGGTTTGATTCAAATCTGTTGTTGCCTTATCAAGCACTTGTTTAGGCTGCTCGCCAATCGATGACGTATCGTTTGATGCTATGGCTAAGGGCGCCGAGGCGGCACTACTATTGGCTTGATTGGATGCAATGACTTGCTGGGTACGATGTGATGATATTAGGTTAAAAATGGCGAGTGCGGTGATGCCTAATATCGCAAAAATAATGAGTAATTTTGGCTGCATGAGGATTTCCAGTGTAGCGTCAATTTGGCTAACCGACGTGTAAAGCCTGACGTCTAAAGTCTGTGGCTTAAAACGTCAAATCGGGTTTCGCTAGGACAAAAATTGACAGTCATGTCTATAAAAATTGCTAGGCTACCTTGCTGCAAAAATCATGCAAGTTTAATCTGTTAATCTTTTAATGTCTAATCTGGCAGCAGACTGACTTCGGCACTAACCGGCAAATGGTCAGAGAGATTTGACCAAGGTTGTCCCTTATGCACCCAAGCACGGTGTACTTGTAGGTTACGGACATAGATACGGTCAAGGCTTAATACCGGAAGCTTGGCAGGGAAGGTGGGCAGTAATTTGCCATGGTGGGTCAGCACGGCTTCTTGTAAATTAAGGTCACAGCCAAGCTTTTGACAGGATAACTTTTTCCAGTCATTGAAATCGCCTGCCAATATCAGCGGCGTGGATTGGTCGATTTCGTTATTGATATACTGGCTTATCACCTCATACTGTTTTTCACGGTCATTTTCCCTTAAGTTTAGATGCGCGCAAAGCACGATAATGGGCGTATGCCAGCCTTTGGGCTGGATTTCGCAGTGCAATACACCACGCTGCTCAAGGCGGCTCACTGTGATATTGACATTGTGTTTGGGGTCGAGCGGATGGCGACTTAGCACCGCATTGCCATGATGACCGTGGTTATATTCGACGTTTTTGCCATAGCTATTTTCAAGCTGTAAATACTCGCCAAACCATTCATGTTGGGACTGGTCGGGAAATTCATTGTATTTCACCACCCGTTTGAGATTTTGACCTTGGACTTCCTGTAAACAGATAATATCAGATTGCACTTGGTTAAGGGCAGCGGCGATGCCTTCCATTTTGACAAAACGATTGAAGGGTGACATGCCTTTATGGATGTTATAACTGGTGATGATTAGGCTGTTTTTTGGCTGTTTGGCGCCTGCTACTTGGTTAGATGCTACTGGGTTAGGTATTATTTTTTTAGGTGTTAGTGAGCGCATAATAAAATCACAGTGATAAACATGGCATTATTTTAACGTGAAATTGTACCGCTGGCTTGTTTTGACAAAAAATTGTCACAATATAATGATTGTCGACATGTCGCAAACGTATGTAGTAAACCTATTTAGCAAAATGGGGTAGCTTTGCCAAGCGTTGCGGTTTTTATGCTAAAATTTTGGGCAATGACGACTTTTACTCTCAATCATCAACGAGCGATAAAAAATTGGAAAACAGTATGACCAACGATGTAGAAAATCCGACAGAAAATTTGCACCTTGTTGAATTTAATCAATTAGCGCTTGAGCGACTCAAGACGGCAATCGATGAGGCGTTGGCGAATGGACATGCGTTTTTAACTATGCTCGATGATGAAGCTGGGCTCGATGACCTGGATAATAAAGCTGGGCAAGCTAATAGCCAAGTTGACGATGGACACCTCAGCAGCCAACAAGCGCTCAATGATATTATCGCTTTTGACCATGTGAATTTAGCACTGGACCGCAGTTGGGGCTTGCTATCGCACTTAAATAGCGTGGTCAGTGATGAGCCAATCCGTGAACTGCATCATGCATTACTGCCTGCGCTTTCTGCCTACGGCACGGCGGTTGGTCAACATCTCCCGCTATATCAACGCTATCAGCGTGTGGTGAGCGATCAGTCATTTTTTGAGCGTTTAGAGCCGGCGAGACAACGCTCGTTGACCTTGGCGCTACAAAGTTTTGAATTATCCGGTGTGGGTTTAGCGGAGGCGCAAAAACAGCAATTTGCCACCCTTGCCAGCGAGTTATCTACGCTATCGGCTAAGTTCTCCGATAATGTGCTCGATGCCACCCAAAGCTATTTTTTACCGTTAAGCGAATCGCAACTGGCAGGACTGCCTGAATCTGCGCTTGCCATGCTGGCAGATGCGGGCAGGCGATACACAGAAAAATTCCCTGAGCAAGTATTGGCAACGCCTTATGTCGCGACACTTGATATCCCAGTCTATCTTGCGGTGATGACCTATGCCGATGACCGCGAGTTACGCGAAACCTTGTATCGTGCGTATGTCACTCGCGCCTCTGAATTGTCAGCGCAGCCAGAATTTAACAATGCCGATATCATGGCGGATATCTTGGCAAAACGCGCACAAAAAGCCCAGTTATTGGGCTACGACAATTTTGCTGAATTATCGCTTGCCACTAAAATGGCGGACAATGTCGACACTGTAGAGCAATTTTTACGGGATTTGGCAGACAAAGCACGACCCTTTGCCATGCAGGATTTAAAACAACTGCAAATTGAAGGTTTAGCGTTTGGCATCGGTGATGAGGGCGATGAGGTGCGACCTTGGGACACCGCATATCTGGCAGAAAAAGTCAAACAACGTCAATTTAATCTATCGCAAGAACAAGTTCGTCCGTACTTCCCAGTGCCAACAGTTATCGCAGGCTTATTTGTGATTGTGCAAAAACTGTATGGCATCAAGATTGAAGATAAAACTGCAAGCACACAGCGCTGGCATGATGACGTGCGTTTTTATCAAGTTTTTGATGAAAACCAGCAGCTTATCGGTGGTTTTTATTTTGATTTATATGCCCGTCCTGGCAAACGCGGTGGCGCATGGATGAGTGGTTTTCAAGCGCGTTATCAACACGATGATAGCGGTTATCAGCAGTTACCTGTTTGTTTTATGGTGGCAAATTTTAGCCCTGCGCCAACAGGTGCACAGCGCGGCAAACCCAGCTTATTAACCCATGATGAAGTGTTAACCCTCTTTCATGAGTTTGGACATGGGCTGCATCATCTGCTTACTGAAGTGAATGTTGGCGATGTGGCAGGCGTGAATGGGGTCGAGTGGGATGCAGTTGAGCTACCCAGTCAGTTTATGGAAAACTGGGCATGGCACCCTGAAGGGATTGCATTAATCAGCCGCCATGTCGATACGGGCGAAACGTTGCCAGAGAGCATGCTACAAAGTATGCTCGCTGCCAAAAATTTCCAAAGCGGCATGCAAACGCTGCGCCAGCTAGAGTTTGCGCTATTTGATTTGTTACTGCATGCCAAAACCCCAGCACCCGATTATCCACAGTTATTGGCGTTACTCGACAGCGTGCGTGCCGATGTGTCGATTATGCCGACCGCCAGTTATAACCGTTTTGCCAATGGCTTTAGTCATATTTTTGCAGGGGGCTATGCGGCAGGGTATTATTCTTACAAATGGGCAGAACTGTTGTCAGCCGATGCGTTTAGCAAGTTTGAAGAGACCAGTATTTTTGATAAAAACGCTGGCAAATCTTTCCGTGATAACATTTTAGCCAAAGGCGGTAGCCAATCTGCAAAAGCCAACTTTGAGGCATTTCGCGGTCGTGAGGCCCGCATTGATGCGCTGTTACGTCACTCGGGATTTTTAACCAGCAGCTATGATGAACTGCTGAGCGATGACACCGATAACGCCAATACCCAAGCTTGGTAACACGGTTGTCAAAATACAGGCTAGTAAAAAGAAGAAACTATGAGATATCAATCCAATCGCTCCAAACGTCAATTTTTGGCAGGGGTGGCTTGTCCAAGCTGTAAAGCACTGGATAAAGTTGTTCAGATTCAGCTATATCAGCCCGAGTATGATGAGTATATCGAGTGTACGGCATGTGGCTATACCGAGCGTCGCCCAACACCCGATGATATCATTGAAATTCAGCAATCTAATCATCAGGAAACTGTTCATTATGGCGACGATAGCGCGGGTATTGTCAGGTTTAAATAAGCCAAGTTTAAGCGGTTTGGGTAAATTTTGACAAGGTTAACTATTTAAGTGCCCGTCATACAATTAGGGTGGTCAACGTATGGCGTTCAAAGTAGGTTTTTGTCTCAAAAGTTGTTATTTTTGATTGCGGTTTGTTATAGTAACAAGCAAACGAATGTACACCATCATTTTCATGCCAGCTTGGCATATACATCGCTAGCATGAAATCGTACAGACATCTGACCCGCCCGACATGGATAGGGATAGTGATCCAACATGAAATTATTTAGCCTAAAAAAAGACAATGACTCTACAGCCCCGACTAGCAAAGATGCCAATCCATCATCACAGCTGGCTGAAAATCCAATGATAGGCGTGTCAGATAATCCGTTGCAGCTTGATACAATTCAGGCGCCGATGCAAGCGACTAAATCCCCAGACACATCTCCAAACACATCCCCAGAAACGACAGCAATCAAAAATGCGTTTTCGCTAGATACCATTGATTTAAACCAGTTGGAAGATGAATTACTTCATGGTAAAACGGACTATACGGCAGATAACACAAAAGCGGCTGATACCCTCGCGCCCAAAAAGCTGAGTTTTGATGATTTTGATTTGGATGAGCTACCCAGTGATGTTGAACCCAACACCACTGTGACTATCGAAGACACTGCCAATACAGCGACAGTATCACAGCCGGTACCGTCACAGACAACCGATAACACGCCGATATTTGATATTGATAACCTACCGCTAGCAGCTAAGCCAGACCCAGACCTAAAACTAAGCCTAGAATCAGACCCCCATAGCGCGCAAGCACAGCCCATCGCACCACAAATTAGTGATGAAAGTAGTGATAAAAAAATTATCGAGGCTATTGAGACTATCGAAACTATCGAAACTATCGAGACGACGCCACCCGTTCTATTAACCAAAACAAAACCCGAAATTAAACCGATTATCGCCCAGACGCCAAACCCATTTTTAAGGCCGGCAGGTAAAACACTAGCGAAACGGACGTTAAAAAAACGCAATCAACTTGGGTTGCTAGTGGGTGCAGGGTTGGTACTGGCTACCTTGGCATGGTTTTTTATGGGGCAGTCAAGCGAGCCCAACAACTCTACCGCGCAATCACAGACGCAGACCCAAGCACACGCAACACCCAAAACTGCAGCGCCTATAGTAAAACCACAAGCTAGCGCTAGCTTACCTGCCGCGTCAACCGTCGCAGCGGAGGCAACCACTAGCTTAGCCCATGCGACCGCAGCGCTACCGGCAATCACGCCAGAAGAAATTCTTGCGCCGACCCTACCTGAAGATCCGGCGATTGCCAAAGAAGAGCTGAGTCGATTGTCAGAGCAGAGCGCGCAGCTAAAAGAGCAAGAAGCCATGATGCAAGACCAGCTGCGTATGATGAATGAGCTGAGTAGTAAAAAAGAAGAGCGTATCCAGCTGCTAGAACAGCAAGTTGCACAGCTTGAACAGCAAAAAGCCGCTAACAAATAACCACCCACAAATAATAATCAATAAATAACTGGCAGGTTAAGTAGTGCTGACCCAAGTCGATAAAAAAACCTTGTTTCAAGACCGCTATCAAGCGCTCATCATGCCCGTCCCGGTGTCAGGTATTTTTCGTCATCGTGCCTTACTTAAGTACCAATCGCTTTATCCTGAGCATTACACCGTTTACAAGCAAGCCTGTGAGCGTTCGCAGCTGTTACTCGGTGATGTGTTACAGTTTACGCCGCAGCGTGATTTGGCGGGTATGGCAGTCGGTGGGGCGTTGTCAAAGCCACAGTTCATCGTGGATATGGCAATCACAGAATTTGCCGAAAATCCGCCGCATGTTGAGTATATCGTGTCAGCGTTACAAAAGTTAGAGAAAATTGTGTTTGATTGGGGACGGTATCAAGGTATTCGCCGTGTGGCGATATTGGCAAGTGATGAGCTCATTTTGCCAAAGGATAAAAGTTTTGATGAAGATATTTTGCCATTAATGGAAAAATACCTTCAGCCCGTGAGTAATTTGAATGTGATGGTTTATCGCTAACGCTATTAGTTTAAATAGTTTTCAATGGTTGAGGTTTTATCGAGGGCTACTCAGCGATTCATTGTCGCCATCGGCGTATTGCAAGTAGTAAATTGCCAACGCGGTCAAAACCTTCTTATTATCGGGCATTTTTTCTAATTACTGTAATGATGGTTTCATAGCATTTGCCAAAATTTATCCCAAAAAAACCGCTTTACCTTACGATAAAGCGGTTTTTAATTTTTGATAGCTAAATTTTAATAAAACTATTCAGCCGCTGGCGTTTCAGTATCAGCAGGTGTAGTTGGCGCGATGGTTTGATCCACGCCTTTCATGGTAAGTTTAATGCGACCACGGTTGTCGATGTCTTGTACCAGTACATTCACCATTTGACCTTCTTTTAGCACATCATTCACGTTCTCGATACGTGCATCAGAGATTTGTGAGATATGCACCAGACCGTCAGTGTTAGGTAATACATTAACAAACGCACCAAACTCAACAATACGAGCCACTTTACCTGTATAAGTCTTACCGACTTCTACTTCTGCCGTAATCGCCTCGATTTTAGCAATCGCGGCTTTGGTCGCGGCTTTGTTTTCACCAAAGATACGAATGGTACCGTTGTCATCAATATCAATCACTGCGCCTGTTTCTTCAGTTAATTGGCGAATGGTTGCACCACCTTTACCAATCACGTCACGAATTTTTTCAGGGTCGATATCAATCACCGCAAAGTTTGGTGCATGGGCGTTGATTTCTTTACGGCTGGTTGAAATGACTTCATTCATCGCATTTAAAATATGGATACGACCCGCATGCGCTTGGTGCAGGGCTTTTTCCATAATCTCTGGGGTGATACCTTCGATTTTGATATCCATTTGTAGTGCAGTTACGCCATTGGCAGAACCCGCGACTTTAAAGTCCATATCACCTAGGTGGTCTTCATCACCCAAGATGTCAGACAGCACGGCAAAACGCTCGCCTTCTTTAACCAGACCCATTGCGATACCAGCAACAGGCGCTTTTAGTGGTACGCCGGCATCCATTAACGCCAGTGATGCGCCACAGACAGATGCCATTGATGATGAACCATTGGATTCGGTGATGTCAGATACGATACGAATCACGTATGGGAAACGGTCACTATCTGGCAGCATGGCTTGTACACCGCGACGTGCTAGGCGACCATGACCGATTTCACGGCGTTTTGGACCGCTGTCACGACCCGTTTCGCCCACTGAGTAACTTGGGAAGTTATAATGCAGCATGAAGTGGTCTTGTTTGGTGCCTGCAAGGGTGTCAATCATGTTCACATCACGGCTGTTGCCAAGCGTGGTGGTAACGAGCGCTTGTGTTTCACCGCGGGTAAATAGCGCTGAACCATGCGTGTAAGGCAGTACGCCAACTTGGATGTCTAAGGCACGGACAGTTTGCAAGTCACGACCATCGATACGGGGTTTGCCAGACAAAATATTGTCACGGACCGTACGGTATTTTAGAGTCTCAAATAGCTCTTTGATTTGTGCCACGTTGTCGGCATAGTCTTCAGCTTCTGCGTCACCGGCTAACGCTTCAATCGCTTGGTTTTTGATTTCATCAAGGCGAGTATAACGGCTGGCTTTTTCGCTGATGGTATACGCTTCTGAAATCGCTGCAGCAAATTGATTATGTAGGGTAGTTTGCAAGGCTTCATTGACGGCAGGAGCAACGAATTGGGTTTTTTGTACGCCAACTTCTTTGGCAAATTCATTGATGGCATCAATCACGACTTGCTGCTGTGCGTGTCCGTATAGTACCGCGCCAAGCATTTGGTCTTCTGACAATTCTTTGGCTTCAGATTCGACCATCAATACCGCAGACGACGTACCCGCGACCACCAAATCGAGCGAACTTTGTTTTAGCGCTTCATGGTTTGGGTTTAGCACATATTCATCGTTGATAAAACCGACACGTGCCGCACCAATCGGACCATTAAATGGCGCTGATGAAATTGCCAATGCCGCTGAAGTACCAATCATCGCTGCGATATCAGCATCTTGTTTTTTGTCTGACGAAATCACCGTGGCGGTCACTTGGATTTCGTTGAAGTAGCTTTCTGGGAACAATGGACGAATCGGGCGGTCAATGAGGCGTGAGGTCAAGGTTTCCATCTCAGATGGGCGACCTTCACGTTTGCCATAGCCACCTGGGATTTTACCAGCAGCGTACATTTTTTCTTGGTAGTTGACGGTCAATGGGAAAAAGTTTTGACCCGCTTGCGCCTCGTCTTTTACCACAACAGCCACTAGCACAGAGACGCCGCCCATGTGGACGACCACTGAATTAGCTTGGCGTGCAATGCGACCTGTTTCTAACGTAACTTGTTGATTACCATATTGGAATTCTTTAGTAATGATATTAAACATAATGCGGTTTTATCCTTTGTGTGATGAATAGGGCGATTTAAGTTTTAGTAATAGCCCCTAACGTTTGTGTTCTTTTCAAAAAATACAAACGTTAGAAGCAATCTACCAATTCGCCTGATAGCAGCCTTAAATCAGCCTAAATTAAAAAATACTTTAAAAAAAGTAAGTGTAAACTGCGATTGTGCAGGCACAATGCGTTGTCTATTTTACCTAGTTTTGCGGTGAATCACCACCTTTTAACTGCGCTTTAACCACTAATAGCAAACGATGGGGAATGACTAAGCTAACAGCGAGGGTAAAAGTGAAAACAAAATTGGCTAAAAATATTGAACCCATAAAAAAGCGGCTACCCAAAAGCAGCCGCTGATTGAATAAAGCGAATAACGTGCTGATAAATTAGCGACGTAAGCCTAATTCATTGATCAATGCAGTATAACGGTCTGCATCTTTACGTTTTAAGTAATCAAGTAAGGTACGGCGTGAGTTAACCATACGAATCAAACCACGACGGCTGTGATGGTCAGCTTTGTGTGCTTTAAAGTGTGGTTGTAAGTCATTGATACGCGCTGTTAATAATGCCACTTGAACTTCTGCAGAACCTGTGTCATTTTCAGCGCGTTGGAATTTTGCGATTACGTCTGCGCGGTCTTGGTTAGTCAACATAATGTTTTCCTAGCTTTTTTAGCATAAAATGAGAAGCCTAATCGGCTATCAGTCGAGACGATTAGTGTAAAAAAATCAGGATAACCACGCTTCTCAGTAGTTAACCTTCAAAAAGGAGCATTATTTTAGCAAATATTGATCAATAAAAAAACCCTAATTTGCATTAGGGTGTTGAATTTATTAAGGCTTTCAATAGATTCAAGCTTTCAACTTACTGGTTGCCCGTAGGCTGTTTAGGTGTTTCGCTATGCAGACGGTCAAGCTGCTCTTGTGGCGCGGTGGTGAGCTTATCAGAAGTCACTTCGTCCGCATCATTAGGCGTTGTGTCAGCAACAAACGTTGCTTCGGGCGCTTTCTTGTCCATTTTTTCAAAATCTGTTATGGTAGTTGGTTGCATGGCAATCTCCTTTTCTTATGGTTCTTATAGTTATTCACGCTTATTTAGTCAATGCTTGGTCAATCGCTTCAGCAAAATCTGGAATATCTTCAGGTTGACGACTGGTAATCAAATTACCATCTATCACCACCGATTTGTCTTCAAATTGCGCACCGGCATTTTTTAGGTCCGTGGCAATGGTTTTATAAGCGGTTAATTTTTTACCACGGGCAATTTCGGTATCTGCAAAAATCCACGGTGCATGACAAATCGCTGCAACAGGTTTACCGGCATTCATGAATGCTTTTACCATCGCTTGTGCATCGGTATTTGCCCGCAACACATCGGCATTGGCACCGCCACCTGGTAACACAATGGCATCATAATCGGCTGCGTTGGCTTCACCAATTAATAAATCAGCGGTAAAGGTGTCAGCAGGGTCAGTATGATTGAGCCCGCGTACTTGTTTTTTTGGTTGTGTGGTAATTAAAGTAGTTTGGTGACCTTTAGCTTTAAGGAGGTCATTGGTTTGGGTATATTCGACTTGTTCAAAGTCGGTATCAAGTAAAATAGCAATCTTAGCCATGGTAATTATCCTATTATTTCATTATTTAAGTTAAAGATAGTTAAAGAAAAAAATTATTGTTGTTATCGATTCATCTGTAAGGTGCGCGCTTTATTTTGAGATTATTATTTGATTTTTATTTTATTAATCATATTTTTATTAATTATATAAAGGTATCTAAATAAACCGCTATTTGTTCTTTATTAGCAAAGCTTGCTAAGCAAAGAAGCAAATGAATCAATATCACTAAGAATAAAGAAATCGCTGGGTAAAAACTGCTAGCAAAGCGTCACGTTTTGTATCAATGCATAAAAAACGTACTCGCTTTGTGACATCGCATCGCTCATTGAGTAAATTATGTGAATACAGCAAAAAATTAGCAAGATGGATAGATTTTTTGACTTATCGTGGCTAATTTAAATTGACCAGCTTCAGCGGTTGTAAACGACCATTGGGTTCAAGTAGCCCTGTACCCAAAAATTGCTGCTGGTCGTCAAACAAGCGAAACGTTTGATTGGCGGTTAAGTTAAGCTGATGAGTTAACATCGTCGCCTTGACGTTTAAGCGTTGACCCTGTTGGATGCGCTTTGATTGGCTATCGTCTAATACTAAGCTTGGTAATGAGTGAACGCAGGCATCCACTGCTAATAGCTTATCAAACCGCGCTGCAAAATCGAGCGCTACAAAATCGGCTAATGGGATGGCATTAGCAATCTCAAAATCACCCGTCTGTACACGCCTAAGCGCTGTCAGATGTCCTAGCGTACCTAGTGCTTTGGCAATATCTTCAGCCAGCACGCGCACATAAGTGCCTTTGGAGCAAGTAACGGTTAATTGCAATTGTTGGTCGGATAGGGGAGTGAGTGACAGCTTATAAATGGTGAGAGGACGTGCTGCTCGCTTAACTTCAATACCTTCACGCGCCAGTTCATACAGCTTTTTGCCGTCTTTTTTGAGCGCGGAATACATGGGCGGCACCTGCATTATCTCACCCAAAAATTGCTCAGTGACGCTTTGTAGCATCGCTTGTGTCACATTTGGCACAGGAATAGTGGCAATTATCTCACCCTCAGCATCCCCGGTATCGGTTTGCTCGCCGAGTTTAATAATGGCTTGGTAAGATTTGACCGCATCGAGTTGGTAATGGCTAAACTTGGTCGCTTCTCCCAGACAAATCGGCAGCAAGCCTGTTGCCATTGGATCAAGGGTACCGGTATGACCCGCTTTTTTACTATCGTGCACATCAGATTTGAGCAAGTATTTGACTTTTGATACCACTTGCTGGGAAGTCATCCCTTGCGGTTTATCAATCAGTAAGACACCAGAGACGATGGATTTGGCTGTTTTTGGTTGGGTCATCATGTTATGGATTTATCAATTCATTAAAAGTCGGTTCGAATCAGCTGCGAGTAATCTGCTGCGCTAATAGGGTGGTTGACAGAATACGGCTTTGACTTAGGGTTAATATGTGCCCGTTGTTGCCACTGTTGCAAGCTATAGCGGTTATCAATCAATTGCTGGTCATACAGATAACTGGGAATATAGCCTGATAACAAGATACGATAATCAAATGGCAAAGGTTGGATATCATCAATCAGCTCATAAATTGCCGTGGTACAGTTATTTACCAATGAATTATACCATGTCGGCTGCGTTTTTAAGGACTTAGCTTTCGCTAGATACGCAAACAGCAGCGCTTGAATATGGTCTTTTGGCATATTGATGGGATAAATATAAACATCTTCATGACGGATATTACTACGGGTGTAAATAATATCTTTTTCATCGGCAGCGATAATCACCAATTCAAACTTGCGAAAAAATCCACCCAGCGTACTAAACTGTTCATTGACTTCTTTGCGAATCTCGATAGATAACGCAAGCTGCTTTCCATCACTAAACCCAAAACTCACTAGCGTATGGGCAATGGCATCGCCCATCCAATAAGAGGCTATAAAATCGACAGTTTGTAGTTTTGCCAAGTCGTATTGCCTAGTTTCCCAGCGCGGCTGAAAATGGGTTTTATCTTGCCAATCAAAATTTCTAACATTGCTAATGGTGAGTGTATTGCCATCACTGTCAAGCCGATAGTCTAACATTTGGGCAACTTCAGGGTTCCAATCTCGCTCATTGCTAGCTGACATCGAAAAAAAGCATGCAATGGCAATCGCCACCACCGCAAAAAAAATCAATAATAAAGACTGGTGAGAAAGTAGGGATGAAAATAGGGTCGGTTTGATGATACTGACCAAAACAGCGAGGGTAAAAAATACCCATACGCTAATCAGTGCCAGACTGACATATCTGCCTAAGGGCTGATGCGTCCACACAAACACCCCGACCCACAGGCTTGAGAGAATAATGACGATAAACTTAATGATACCCCAAAGTAACTGCATTCAACATCCCTGTTAATGACTCAAAGTGATAAATAGGCTCGTCATAGCCTACAACGCATCAGTCGTCTGATGGCTGACCTTCGCTACTTTGTACCGCTTTAGAAATCAGATTCATCATATAGTTAGCGTTAGCTGTCACTTCATCATAGTGAAAGCGTAGACGTGGGGTAGTGCGGGTTTTTAGCAAATGACTAAGCTCAGTACGCAAAAAACCTGATGCTTTGTTGAGCACTTCTAAGCTCTCGGTATGATAATCTTTTGCCATGGCATCATCCATCGACTTTTCCATGATGGTGACATAGATATCAGCATAACCCAAATCTGGGCTGATTTTGACACTAGAAATGGTCACAAACCCAGTCAAGCGGGGGTCGTTAATCTCGTCACGAATCAAAACCGCTAGGTCGCGCTGAATTTGATCGGCAAGACGTTGTAAACGTTGATTCATTGGTAATCCTTTTTATAGTAAAAAAAGGTCTAATTAACCTAGATTAATTAGACCTCTGGGAAGGTTGCTAATAGCAAGCTGGCAATATTAGGTTGTCAGATTAGCTTATAAGGTACGTTTGACTTCATGAATCTCGAAGACTTCAATCTTATCGCCTTCTTTTACTTCATAACCTTTCACCGCTAGACCACACTCCATACCAGCACGCACCTCATTAACATCCTCTTTAAAGCGACGTAATGATTGTAATTGACCGGTGAAAATAACTTGGTCATCACGCAATACCCGAATTGGCTTGTTACGGATAATATTACCTTCCGTCACCATACAACCCGCTGCATAACCAAAGCGACTAGAATGGAAGACTTCACGTACTTCTGCGATACCCAAGATTTGCTCACGATGTTCTGGCGCAAGTAAACCGCTCATCGCCGCTTTCACATCATCAATCAACCCATAGATAACACTATAGTAGCGAATATCTAAGCCTGCTTCATCCGCTTTGCGTTTGGCAGCGGTATCGGCACGAACGTTGAAGCCTAATAATACCGCTTCGCTTGATTCAGCGAGTACCACATCCGATTCGGTGATTGGACCGACACCCGATGAGATGACTTTGACTTTAACTTCATCCGTAGATAATTCATCAAGCGCGGTTAACAAGGCTTCTAGTGAACCTCGAACATCAGTTTTAAGAATCAAATTAACGGAAGGTAGTTTGGCATCGCTCATTTGGTCAAACAAGTTTTCTAAGCGTGATTTGGCTTGACGTTCAAGCACTTTTTCACGCTCACGCACCGTGCGATATTCTGCAACTTCGCGCGCACGTTTCTCATCTGAAACCACCATAAACTCGCTACCAGCCGCTGGTGTATCAGGCAGACCTAAGATTTCAACAGGAATCGAAGGACCCGCTGAGGTGATTTTTTGACCGTTTTCATCGGTCATAGCACGGACGCGTCCATAATATTCGCCAGCAAGTACCAAGTCACCTTGATTTAAAGTACCTTGTTTAACCAGCAAACTGACCACTGCTCCGCGACCTTTTTCAAGACGTGATTCAATTACCACACCTTGTGCTGCACCGTCAGTAGCGACTTCAAGTTCCATCACTTCTGCTTGTAGGTTAATCACTTCGAGCAATTCATCGATGCCTTGACCTGTTAACGCAGAGACTTTGACCACCGGTGTGTCACCGCCCCATTCTTCAGGAACGACTTCTTTGGTGGTTAGTTCGTTGAGGACGCGGTCTGGATCGGCGCTGTCTTTATCCATCTTGTTGATAGCCACGATAATCGGGGTACCTGCGGCACGCGCATGGTCAATCGCTTCAGCCGTCTGCGGCATCATACCGTCATCGGCTGCAACCACTAACACCACGATATCTGTCGCTTTGGCACCACGAGAACGCATCGCGGTAAATGCGGCGTGACCTGGGGTGTCTAAGAAAGTAATAACGCCTTGGTCAGTCTGCACATGATAAGCACCGATATGCTGAGTAATACCACCTGCCTCGCCCGATGCCACTTTACTTGAACGGATCTTATCGAGCAGGGACGTTTTACCGTGGTCAACGTGACCCATGATGGTAACCACAGGCGGACGCGCTTGGACATTGCTACTTTTCTCGCCCACCGCCTCACGTAGTGAATCTTCAACTTGTGTTGAGCTCACAAGCACTGGGTTATGACCCATTTCTTCAACAAGTAGGGCAGCGGTTTCTTGGTCGATGGATTCGTTTTCACGGACCAACTCGCCCATTTTCATTAACATTTTGACGACTTCGCGTACTTTGATTGCCATTTTTTGGGCAAGTTCAGATACTACGATGGTCTCACCGATTTCAACGTTATGCACGATTTTTTCAACCGGTTTTTCAAATTTGTGTCTATTGGCTTGCGATGATTTTAGGCCGCGACCACGGTTCTTAATCTCTTGCTCACCTTCATCGTCACGGCGACGACGACGGTTTTTGTTCGCAGTGCTTGCGGTGCCGCGTTTAATTTCACGGCGTTCTTGTTCAAATGAGTCTTCAAGCGCTGCGCCCACCAAACCTTCTGCCAATGGTTCATCTTTTTTGACAACCATCGTAGTTTCAGTATCGGTTTCGCTATATTTACTCGCCATTTGGCGCATTTGCTCAAGGGTACGCTGCTGAGCTTCTTCAGCGGCTTTACGGCGATTTTCTGATTCGATTTGACGTAAGCGTTCTTCTTCTGCTTCACGCGCTTTGCGTTCACTATCCGATTCTTTTTTCGGCGCAGGTTTTTTGTCAGCTTTTTTGACTTCGATTGCCGCAGTTTTGTTGCCTTTTTTCACTACCACACTGGTGGTTGTGTGCTCTTTGGCAGCTTGACTACCACCACCTAAGTTAGCACGCATTGCAGCTAAAGTGGCTTGTTGACGCGCTTCAGCGGCTTGTTTGGCTTTGTCTTTTTCAGCTTGTTCTTGGGCGGCTTTTTCTTTTGCCAAACGCGCTTTTTCTTCAGCTTCTTTGGCCGCTGCTTCACGCAACGCTAGTTCTTCAGCGATTTTATTGGGATTTGGTTTATCAAATACCATTTTTTTGCGTACTTCAACATTGACACTTTTGGCTTTACCAGAAGTGCCTGTCACCCGCGCAGTAGAAGTGGTTTTGCTTTTTAAGCTAATGCGAGGTTTGTCATTTTGACCATGACTTTGTTGTAAAAAGCTGACCAGTTTTTGTTGTTCGCTATCGGTGACGATGTCATTGTCACCGCGCGCAGACAGCCCTGCCTTGACCAGTTGATTATTAATTGCTTCAACGGTCTTGTTGGTCATTGCTGCAAGTTCTTTTACGGTTTTATCTGCCATTCATACACCTTTTTTAATTAAACCATGATTCACGGGCTTTCATAATGAGCTCACCTGCGGTCTTTTCATCAAGACCTTCGATATCTTGGATATCAAAGATGGCTTGTTCGGCAAGGTCGTCGACGGTGATGACGTCACGTTCGGCAAGCTTGTAGGCCCATGCTTGAGTCATGCCTTCAAGGTTTAGAAGCTCTTGGCTTGGCTCTTTAATATTTTGTTGTTTGACCAATTCATCGGCGATTACCGCTTCTTTGGCACGTTCTTGGATTGCGTCGATGGCGTCATCATCTAGCCCATCGATGTCATAGAAAGTCTCAGCAGGGACATACGCAACTTCTTCAAGTGAGGTAAATCCAATATCCACCAAGGCTTGTGCCAAATCTTCATCGACTTCAAGACGTGTGTAGAATAGGTCGCGATACACTTTGGTTTCTGATTCTTGTTGTGCATTGTACTCGTCTTCGAGCATCATGTTAAGACGATAACCTGTTAATTCTGATGCAAGGCGCACGTTTTGACCTTGTGAGCCAATCGCACGGGCCAACTGATCGTTAGTGGCAAAGATGATATCTGCAGTTTTGGTATCTTCATCAAGAATAATACGATCGACATCGGCTGGTTCCAAAGCGCTGATAATGTACTGCACTGCATCATCCGACCATACCACGACGTCGATACGCTCGCCTTCAAGCTCTTGTTGCACCGCTTGGATACGGGTGCCACGCATACCAATACAAGCACCGACAGGGTCGATACGATGATCATTGGTTTTGACTGAAATCTTAGCACGTAAGCCAGGTTGACGCGCAACATCACGAATTTCAATGATTTGCTCAGCAATCTCTGGTACTTCTTTTTGCATCAGTGCCGTCAGCATTTGTGGTGAGGTACGAGACAATACGAGCTGAGCACCACGGTTATCACGATTGACTTGCTCCAAAATCGCATTGATACGACCTTTGATGCGTAGCTGCTCACGGGGCAACATTTTATCGCGTGGTAGATAGCCTTCGACATTATCGCCCAAATCAATAATATAACCATCGCGCGCCGGTTTTTTGACTTCACCCGTAATCATCTCGCCGATACGATGTTCAAATGCATCTGCCACCAGTGAGCGTTCAGCTTCACGGATTTTTTGAATAATGACTTGTTTGGCTTGGGTAGCAGCAATACGACCAAATTCAATGGATTCGATTTGTTCTTCTTTGACGTCGCCGATTTTCCACTCGTTTTCATCCAAATCGCTAATTGCTAGCTGACAGGCAGGCATTTCATGATCTTCATCTGCCACTACTGTCCAATAACGGTAAGTGTCATAGTCGCCCGTTTTGCGATTAATATGCACGCGCAAGGCAACTTCAGGCTGCTCACTATAAACTTTCTTTTTGGTCGATACCACCAAGGCTTGCTCAATCGCTTCAAAAATATCTTCAGGATTTAAGCCTTTTTCATTACTGACGGTTTCAACGACCGTTAAAATTTCTCGATTCATGTAATCACCTATAATTTAAGTCATTCTAGACTTTATTCTTTAAAATCTTGCTTTTAGCTAGAAAAGAGTTAGCTAGAAGACATAGCGTAAAAAAGGCGTTAACCCCAAATTTAAAAGCTAAAATTGGTAGACCAAATTGGCTTTATCAATATTATCAAGCTCGATGGCTAAAAGTTGGTCATTGACTTGATCATTTTCAGTTTTGACCATCAACTGGCGCTCGTCAATATTGACCAATTCGCCTGTGACTTTACGGCGCTTATCACTACCTTGTCCAATCGCATGAATCAATCGTAAGCTGAGGGTTTGCCCCACATAGTCATGCAGCTGCTCAGCAGAAAAAAACGCGCGGTCTAAACCGGGCGAAGACACCTCAAGTAGATACTCGCCTGCAATCGGGTCGTGTAAGTCTAACACACCACCGACTTGGTGGGTGACCGCAGCACAGTCTTCAATAGTGACTTGTTTGCCTTCGGCACGGTCTTCAGGTAGGGCTTCAATATAAATACGAAGAAGAGAGCGTCGACCTTGTGGTACAAATTCAATACCCCACAAGCTCACATCACAGGCAGTTACTGCTGGCTCAATGATTTGGGTCAGTTCAGCAACTTTCGTTGATAGTTTCATGATATCCTTTACAGTTGATTATTAACATCTTTGTTGATTTTAAAAGCTAATTTTAAAAATCGGTAAATTACTAAAACGCAACCGCTAATTTAGCAAAACTTAAGTTTTTTCGAAACCAACAGATACAAAAAAACCCACAAACTAATTGGTGGGCTTTAAATCAATAAAAGTGTGTCTAAATTGATTTTTCTAGTAATGATACCAAAGCAATGCTACTAGAAAAGTGGTAGCGGGGGCTGGATTTGAACCAACGACCTTCGGGTTATGAGCCCGACGAGCTACCAGACTGCTCCACCCCGCAACAATTCAGAGAGCGTATTATAGAGTGAGATATTAACCTTGTCAACAGTTATTTAAAATTAATTTAGTTGGTGCGAATGGAGGGACTCGAACCCTCACACCTTGCGGCACTACCACCTCAAGGTAGCGTGTCTACCAATTCCACCACAATCGCAAAAAACCAAACTACTTTAACCAAGCTATTTTTTAAATAACAACACTCTAAAATAGACGCTGTATTCTAGGTCAAAACTACCAATAACGCAACATTTTTTTTAATTACTTATTTGGATGGTGTAGGCGTCGTTGGTGTAGGGCTTGCAGGCGCAGTATTAGTCGCTAGGCTGGTATCAAGAGTACGACTAGATAGCGATTGCTGTTTAGCAAATACTGCCAGTGTCATACTGGTAATAAAGAAAATTGCTGTTAAAACCGCCGTCAAGCGCGTCAAAAAGTTGGCAGAGCCAGACGCACCAAATACGGTTGCCGAACCACCTGCACCAAATGAAGCGCCGGCATCGGCACCTTTACCGTGTTGAACTAAAATCAGACCAATCATTGAAATCGCGACAATGATATGAACCACTAAAATTGCATTATACATACTTATCTCTACAAAACTTGATAGCACTGATGCCCAACAAGAACGCTGTCAGTGGCAAAAGTAAAAAATTTTAAATGGGTGATATTTTACCTTAAATTTGGGCAAATGCTTGAATAATTTGTGTAAAGCCAGTCGCGTCAAGTGATGCCCCGCCTACCAACACCCCATTTACATTTGGGCATTGGGCGATTTCTGCAGCATTATCCGCTTTCACACTGCCACCATACAATATCGGTGTGGTCGCTAAAGAGGCATCCATGTCCATTAATGTGATGTTGATAAAGGCATGAATGTTTTGTACTTCTTGTATAGTTGGGATTTTACCTGTACCAATCGCCCAAACCGGTTCATAAGCGATAATTAACTTAGAGGATAAGTTATCACATTCAGCGGCTAGTTGTTTAACCACCGTTAATTGCGCTGCTAGCACATCTTGGGTCTGATTTTGCTCATACTGGGCTTGTGTTTCACCGATACAAAAAACAACGGTTAAATCATGGGCAAAGGCATTGCGAATTTTTTGGATTAAACAAGTGTCATCTTCATTAAAATATTGACGGCGTTCTGAATGTCCGACTAAAACATAATTTACTTGAGCGTCTTTGAGCTGAGCACCCGAAACCTCCCCAGTAAACGCGCCTTTATCGGCGTGTTGTGCACATAAGTTTTGCGCAGCTAGCCCGATGTTGCATGACCCATGTTGGATGGCTTGTTGTGTAGTCGCTAAATGAATAAAACTTGGCGCGACAACCACGTTACAGCTTTGCAGTGCATCTGCGGGTAGCTGCTGCTGTAAATCGGTCATGAGGGCTGTGACAGTCAGCTGTGTGCTAGGATTCATTTTCCAATTAGCAATCACCCAAGAATTCTGCCAATTTGCTACATAATCAGATGCTTTCATAATGTCCCTGTCAATTGAGGTAAATGGTTATCTATGGATTTGCAAAGTATAAATGTCAAGATAACCTTAAAGTATAAGTAACGCTATTTAACATATCACGATGTAAAACATCACCATTTAAAGATATCAAGATATGAAAATAGGAGTATTTAGAATACCAGGCATAAAATGGTAGGTATTATATAAGCAATTGCCGCGATTTGCCGAATAAATTATTGGGTCACGCAAGTGAGGGGTTTAAAGAAGGTATAAAGTATAAAACAGTTTTATGAAGGTTGATGGAGATAAAATGCGTTAAAAAAATATTTATCGCTTAATTCACGGATTTGTCGAGAATGATTTGTTAATATATAAATGAATAGTTTACACTAACAAACATTAGCCCATTTGAATCAATATTGAGGGAACGAGAAAAACAATGGCAGCATCACTTCCTGGTTTTGGTGGCATTGCGTCACGATTAGTGCATGAAGGACTAATTAGCGAAGCGTCAATGCAAAAAGTATTGGCAGAATCGCAGCAGCAAAAAATAAATTTAATCGCCTATGTGGTTGATAATAAGCTTGCGCAACCAGACGCGGTAGCGTGGGTGATTTCGCGAGAATTTGGCGATCCCCTCATTGATTTGGATGCCATCAATGTCAACTATATTCCAAAAGAAGCGGTTGATGAGAAAATTATTCGCGAATTTAATATTCTGCCGATTTTTCAACGAGGTAGTCGCTTATTTGTTGCCATGAGTGACCCGACGCGGGTAGATGCTTTAGACGCGCTGCGATTTGGTACAAGATTTACTGTAGAAACAGTGGTTGCCGAACACCATAAAATAAAATCACTCATCGAAAAAATCTTTACTACCACCAATTTAGCTGATTTTGATGATATGGAAGCGGTGGAGTTTGATGAAACCCGCGCCGATGACGACAATAGTGCCACCAGTCATTTAGATGTCAATGATGAAGCGCCTGTCGTCAAGTTCGTTAATGGGATGCTCATCAAAGCCATTACCATGGGCGCTTCAGACTTACACTTTGAACCCTATGAAAAATCTTATCGCGTGCGTTTTCGTATTGATGGGGTGTTACAAAAAATGGCAAATCCACCGACGCAGCTAGCGGGTAAAATTGCTGCCCGCTTGAAAGTCATGTCACAAATGGACATCTCTGAACGCCGCGTGCCGCAAGATGGTCGTATCAAATTAAAAATTTCCAAGGATAAGGCAATTGATTTTCGTGTCAACTCATTGCCAACCTTATTTGGTGAAAAAATCGTACTGCGTATTTTAGACCCATCATCAGCGATGCTTGGGATTGATGCACTCGGCTATGAGCCTGACCAAAAGCAGCTATTTATGGATGCGCTGGCAAAACCGCAAGGGATGTTATTGATTACCGGCCCTACTGGTTCGGGTAAAACCGTCTCCTTGTACACGGGTCTTAATATCTTAAACACAGTTGAGACCAATATTTCTACCGCAGAAGATCCGGTTGAAATTAACCTTGAAGGCATTAATCAGGTCAACGTGAACAATAAAGTTGGCTTGACCTTTGCCAGTGCGCTCAAATCATTCTTGCGTCAAGACCCTGATATTGTGATGGTCGGTGAGATTCGTGACTTGGAAACGGCGGAAATTGCTGTCAAAGCTGCCCAAACAGGGCATATGGTGCTGTCAACCTTGCATACCAACTCAGCGCCAGAAACCTTAACGCGTCTGCGGAATATGGGTGTGGCATCTTTTAACATTGCCACCTCAGTCAATTTGGTAATCGCACAGCGCTTAGCACGTCGCCTATGTAAATCCTGCAAAAAACCGACAGATGTACCAAAAAATAGCTTGCTTGAAATGGGCTTTACGGAAGAAGATTTGGCAGATCCCAGCAATGTCATTTATGAGCCCGTTGGCTGCTCTGAATGCCGCGATGGCTATAAAGGACGTGTTGGTATTTATGAAGTGATGAAAGTAACACCAGAGATTGCCCGAATTATTATGGAAGACGGCAACGCTATTGAGATTAAAGACGCTGCTTTAAAGCAAGGGTTTAGGGATTTAAGGCGCTCAGGTATTTTAAAGGTTCTAAAAGGCACGACCAGTATCCAAGAGATGTATCGTGTTACTAGCGAATAGTGCGTTTTTCATCCGTCTTTATTGAAGATTAGTTCAGATAGTAAGGGGTTAAGGGTATGGCAAAAGTCCAAACAGAAATGTTATTAGACTTTGTCTATGATGGGGTGAATCGCCGTGGCGAGAAAGTTAAAGGCGAAACCACTAGCCGCAATATTGAGCTGGCAAAGGCGCAACTACGTAAGCAGGGCATCCAAGTCAAGACGATTAAGAAAAAACCTAAGCCTATTTTTCAAATGAAAAAAAGCATCAAGGCAATCGATATTGCTATCTTTGTGCGGCAGTTGGCTACGATGATGAAAGCGGGTGTACCCCTTACACAGTCGTTTGAAATCGTTGCAGATGCGCTCGATAACCCCTCAATGAAAGAGTTGGTGCTTAGTGTCAAGTCAGAAGTGGAATCAGGGAGCACCTTTGCTGCAGCGCTGCGCAAACATCCCAGATATTTTGATGACCTATTTTGTTCATTGGTAGAGGCAGGTGAGCAATCAGGTGCCCTTGAAACCATGCTTGAGCGTGTCGCGACGTATAAAGAAAAAAGCGAGCTACTAAAAGCAAAAATTAAAAAAGCTTTGAAATACCCGATTGCGGTTATCGTGGTTGCGATTATCGTTACCATTATTTTGTTGGTCAAAGTGGTACCGGTATTTGCTGATTTATTCCATTCATTTGGCGCAGAATTACCCGCGTTTACCCGGATGGTAGTCAGTATGTCAGAGTGGATGCAAAAATGGTGGTGGTTATTGCTATTTAGCATTGCAGGTGCTGTTGTTGGCTTTTCTGAAGCTAAAAAACGTAGCAAGCCCTTTAATGATTTTTTAGACCGACTTACCTTAAAATTGCCAATCTTTGGCAATATTGCTTATCAAGCGGTGGTTGCCCGTTTTTCCCGCACCTTATCTACCACTTTTGCGGCAGGTGTGCCGCTGATTGATGCGTTAGATTCAACCGCTGGAGCAACCAATAATGTGGTGTTTTATAATGCCACGCAAAAAATTAAAGGCGATGTTGCGACGGGTCAACAGCTGCAGTTTTCGATGCGTTCTACTAATCTTTTTCCCAGTATGGCTATTCAAATGGTCGGTATTGGTGAGGAGTCAGGTAGTCTAGAGGAAATGCTTGATAAAGTCGCGACTTATTATGAAAACGAAGTGGATAACGCCGTAGACGGGTTAACAAGTCTGATGGAACCGATGATTATGGCTGTTTTGGGGGTGCTGGTAGGGGGTCTGGTGATTGCCATGTATCTACCAATTTTCCAAATGGGCTCGGTGGTGGGCTAAATACGATGGGGATTTTTTCAGATTTTATTTTGTTACTACAACAGTCGCAATGGCTGACGTTGATTATGGTATCAATCTTGGGCTTGTGTGTGGGTAGTTTTTTAAATGTGGTGATTTATCGCACGCCTTTGATGATGGAGCAGCAGTGGAAGAACGAATGCCAGCTATTGCTCCATCCTGAAGCTGTTGCTGACCCTCATGAACCGGTTACCTTAAGCCGTCCCGCTTCTCGTTGCCCGCATTGTGGGCATTCAATACGTTGGTTTGAAAATCTACCTGTTGTTAGTTGGCTACTGTTAAAAGGAAAATGTAGTGAGTGTCATCACGCCATTGGTTATCGCTATCCGCTTGTGGAAATCATCACCGCTATTTTGTCTATGCTGGTGGTGATGAAATTTGGTGTTACTTGGCAAGCGCTGGCAGGATTAGCACTCACATGGACATTAGTGGCTTTAACAGGCATTGATTTTGATACCCAATTGTTGCCTGACCGATTGACATTGCCGTTAGCGGGATTGGGCTTATTTGTCAATGCCTTTGGCTTGTTTGTCAGTCCCACAGCGGCTATTTTTGGCTATGTGTTTGGGTTTTTATGCTTGTGGATTGTCTACCAACTGTTTTTGCTGATTACGGGCAAGCACGGGATGGGGCATGGCGATTTTAAATTATTAGCAGCTTTGGGGGCTTGGCTAGGGCCTTTGATGCTACCGTTAATTGTGCTTTTATCTGCGTTTGTCGGCTCGGTTGTGGGTGTGATATTGATGAAGCGATCTGGCGAGAGCAAACCTTTTGCTTTTGGACCTTATATCGCAATTGCCGGCATGATAGCACTTTTGTATGGGCAATCAATAATGTCGTGGTATCTAGGTAAAATGTCATGACGTCATTTATGGGTCAATTATCCGTGAATCAAGGAGGGGTTGCAATGTTGGTAGTGGGGCTTACAGGTGGCATCGGTAGTGGTAAATCACAAGTGAGCCATTGGTTCGATGCGCATGGAATTGTTATTATTGACGCAGATGTATTGGCACGTGACGTCGTTGCCAAAGATTCGCCAACGCTAAAAAAAATTGTCGCCAAATTTGGTGACTGGGTGATTGATGAGGCAGGTGAACTTAATCGCCGTGCCATGCGAGAGCATGTATTTGGTAGCGCGCAAGCGTTAATGGATTTGGAACAAATCACCCATCCTGCCATTCGCAGCCGTGCCAAAGAATTACTAGCAACTGCCCAGTCGCCCTATGTAATTTTGGTAGCACCCTTACTGTTAGAAGCCTCTGAAGCAGGGTTAGCCAATCTGTGTGAGCGAATATTGGTAGTTGATAGTCATGAATCCTTGCAGATTGAGCGCGCCAGTCAACGGGATGGTCAAACACCTGAACGTATTCAAAATATTATGGCAAATCAACTGTCGCGTCATGACAGGCTCAGACAAGCCGATGACATTGTCGACAACAATGGTAGCTTAGACGATTTGTATTTAAAACTTGAACAGTTGCACAAAAAATATTTGGCAATGGCAGGGGTTAATTAGCTTTAACGATAAAAAGCCGTCTGATTAAGACGGCTGTTAAGATTGCGACAAGTTCAATTATGATTTTACCGATGAGCGTTGACGAATCGCGGTCAGTGTATCATCAACTAGTAAATCACCGTTCAAAAATACATCCTGCAATAAATTATTCTGCTCAGCAAGCTCATCTTCACGCAGCGTCATATAACTACCCTGACGTTTGACCAAGGCTAAACGCCCGCGTTTGCTGCGTTTGCTCACACTGGTAATCGGGTCTTTATATACATCTCGCCAAAAACCGTCCACCCGTGCGCTGCTGGTCTTCATGGCAAAATTCAAAGTATCGCGGTTGACTTGTTGCAGTAGCCCGCCACCCATCCCAAAGGTGATATTGTCACTACTAAATCCGGCTTTAATCACCGCATCAATAATTTTACTCATGCTGGTGGGGTTAATACCATCACCTTGGATGAGTCGCACGTAGCTTGGCAGTAGCTTATAGCCTTTTGAGTTGGTGGTAGTGCCAAATTTCGCTGCAAGGCGCTGAAGGGCTTCACGCACCACTTTAATCGGATCGCCACTGTCAGGGCGAATGACTAACGTGCCACCTGTTTGCGCCACTTTTTCTTTTAGCTCACCACCCCAGATATTATCAATGGCATTCCATAAATCGTAGCTATCACTCACCACCGCAAAGGTTTTACCTTCACCGCCAAATTTGGCAATCATATTGCCATAGGCATCCGCTTCATGCTCACGTCCCCAAGTGGTCATGGTGCTATGTTCTGCTGCAGGAATGGAAAAAGCAGTCATGTCATTTTGCATACCATACCAACGATTGGCAGCCACAATCGCGCTTAAAGTATCTGTACCAGAAAAATTTACCAAGTGGGCAAGAGCACCAAGCGCAGCTGATTCAAGGCTAGACACCCCACGGGCGCCAAAATCATGCAATTTAAACGGTAGATTATTTAAGTTATCGGCGGATTTTTCCAAGCCTGCTTTGATGATTTGTTTACAATAATAAGAAAGGCTCGCCACAGTGCTAGGATACCAAATAGCGCGTAATAGTGTGGTCTCGATATAGCTTGTCAACCAGTAAAACTCAGGGTCGGTATTTACCACCTGACACAATACTTGACCCGTTGGTACCACCATACCCTCTGGTATCGCTTGAATGCGAAGTGGTAATAGACCCCTATGTTTGGCGACTAATTGTCGCCAGCCTGCTTCATTAAACGGTACGCCATGAGCCGCAAGTAGCACTTTGGCTTCATCTATATCAGCGTCGGTAATGGGTTTGGTAAGATACTGTTTTAAAAAAGCTTGTAGACCAAAAAATAGCACATTTTCAAAGTTGCTATTGCCGCCACGCGCTTCAATATAGCTAGATACGTACTCGGTATTTGGCGGGTATTGCAGCCAATGCGACGTCTTATAGCTGTCAGTATTTAAAATAAAATTGTCAAAATTTTGACTAAACATCACAGAACTCCTCTGTTGATTGCTTGCGCAGGTTAAAACCAAACCGTCTATCAGTTTGGCAGGAAAAAATCAGAGACCCACCATTTTACAAATAATGGCATAATGGTCTTCAAACAGTTTATCGGCTCTTAATTCAGCCAAGGGTAGCCAAAACGCTTTTTTGGCATCATCGCCACCTTTCACTGATGGTAAGCCTTTGGGGTCGTTTTTGAGCATAAAGTAAAACGCTTGGGTGATGGTACGACCACGAGCTGAGCGATACGGGTCATCAAAAGTGTGTTGACTATGGCGTGAGCCGCGCAGAACCGCTTCAGGTACTTTTAACCGGGTCTCCTCACGTAGCTCACGAATACAGGCGTCAAATAGCGTCTCTTTAGGGTCGATAAAGCCACCAGGCAATGCCCATAGTCCTTGACCTGGCATACCACGACGCTCCACCAATAAGATGTGTCCTGATTGAATGACCACCGCATCAACCGTCATAAAGGTGGGTGGGTAGGGGCTTGATTCCCATTGTTTTTTGTATTTATCAATGAAGCCAGCCTCTTCGTGTAGGCGTTTATATGCTTCGGTCTTTTTAAATGCCTTCATGACATCGGTTGTCGATTGCGGTACCGCATCGGTTAACGGATCGGCACCCAGCAAAAAGCCTTCGCGAATTGGCGTGGCAGACAACTCATGAAAATTGGGCACAGCCACTGACTGCCAATTTGGGAAAAGTGACAAGTAATACGATGATCTGTCTTTTGAATGTCCAATTAGACCAATATTGGCGTTTAAATCGCCGGTAACCGACTTCACGCACTGCTGCACGTATTGAAGCCATTTTGTGTCATTGTATAAGGCATCATCCAAACCGACACAATGTATGCGTTTGGCATCTTTTTTGTCAAAGGCGCCCAAAATCATTTGGCTACGCGCTTCAACACTAAAGCTATTGCGGATACTACTTGGCAAATTGGCAGAGCCAATGAGCATAATCACATTTTCAGCAAGCTTTAATGCTTCATCGACAACCGATTTATGACCTAAGTGAAACGGCTGAAAACGCCCGATAAACACCAAATAGTCATATTGATAGCCTTTTTTATTTTTGGGTGTGCTAAAACGCCCTTTATCTTCGGTAATGTCGTTTTTAGTAACCGTGATAGTGTCAGTCGTGTTATTTGGCATGACGCAAACTCCTTGCGAATGATAACGCCCTCGGTCTATCCAATAGCGTTTTGGTGATAAAGTTCGGTGATAAAGCATGTTTTTTTAACTATCTTGCCTAAACTTTCAACCAATGCCAAGTTATTTTTGGTTAAAGATAATGGCTAGATTCAAGTTTTGGCTTAGCTAAAAAATATTGTGACGACCCTTGATAAGCCAAAAAACCACCCCCAATAAAATCCGAGTAAATTACTCAAGTTTATGCTAAAATATGGGTAAAAATTGATGACAAGCTAGGGTGACATATGAGCGATACAGAAAAAACCACAAATATCAAAATTACCGATTCAGCGCAAGGTTATCTGACTGAGTTATTGGCAAAACAAAATACTGACGGCATCGGCGTACGTATTTTTGTTGAACATCCAGGCACGCCGCGAGCAGAATGCTGTATGTCATACAGCCAGCCAGATGAACACAATCCGGATGATTTAAAATTGGATTATGAGACATTCACCGCTTATATAGATACCCCGTCTATTCCTTATCTTGAAGATGCGGTGATTGATTACAATAAAGACCGTTTCGGCGGTCAATTGACATTCCGTGCACCCAACTCAAAAGTGCCAAAACTGGGTGAAAATGCGAGCCTAGAGGAGCGTATCAATTACGTGTTGTCTTCAGAAATCAATCCAAATCTAGCGGCGCATGGGGGTAACGTGCAATTGGTGGATTTGGTACATGAAGAAGGGGTTGGTATCACCGCCGTACTCAAATTTGGCGGCGGCTGTCAAGGCTGCTCTGCAGTTGATATGACGCTAAAACAAGGGGTTGAAGTCTCGCTAAAACAGCAAATACCAGAATTAACCCAAGTGATTGATGAGACTGACCATACTTATACTGCCAATGCGTTCTATAAGTAAGGTGAAGAGATTGGCAAGTGATACTTAATTCAAGTGACACTTGATTAAAGAAAGGGTAATTCAAGAAAGGGCGTCATAAGATGTCCTTTTTTATTATTAAATTATTATTAAATTATACTCAATAAAAAACCCAGTTGTGCACTGGGTTTTTTGGTTTGACGTATTGGCTTAATCGCGGTCTTCAACTGGTACAAAATCACGCTGGGTATAGCCAGTATATAACTGACGTGGGCGACCGATTTTGTAAGGTGCAGAGTGCATTTCTAACCAGTGACTAATCCAACCAGAAGTACGTGCTAAAGCAAAGATTACGGTAAACATAGAGGTTGGAATACCGATGGCTTTTAGAATGATACCTGAGTAGAAGTCAACATTTGGATATAGGTTACGCTCTTTAAAGTACGGGTCATTCAAGGCGATTTGTTCAAGTTTCATCGCAAGTTCAAGTTGTGGATCTTTGATGCCAAGCTCGCCCAATACTTCGTCACAAGTTTCTTTCATCACTTTGGCGCGTGGGTCAAAGTTTTTATAAACACGGTGACCAAAGCCCATTAATTTCACTTCTTTACGTTTGACTTTTTCCATGAATTCGTCAACGTTGTCTACGCTGCCGATTTCATCAAGCATTTTAAGTACAGCTTCGTTGGCGCCACCGTGTGCAGGTCCCCAAAGAGCCGCAATACCCGCTGCGATACAAGCGTATGGGTTAGCGCCCGTAGAGCCTGCTAGACGTACAGTTGAGGTAGAGGCATTTTGTTCGTGGTCAGCATGTAAGGTAAAGATTTTATCCATCGCTTTTGCCAGGATTGGATTGACTTGATAGTTGACATCCGCTGGGGTTGCAAACATCATGTGTAAGAAGTTTTCAGCGTAGTTTAAATCATTACGCGGATACATAAATGGCTGACCATTGCTGTATTTGTAGCACATGGCGGCGATGGTAGGCACTTTAGCAATCAAGCGAATCGCAGTGATTTCACGATGGTCTTGTTTGCTCACATCAAGATTGTTGTGGTAGAACGCAGATAACGCACCCATCACACCGACCATAATCGCCATCGGATGAGCGTCACGGCGGAAACCTTCAAAGAAACGACGTAATTGGTCATTTACCATTGAATGTTTACGAACTTTTTCATAGAAGTCAGCTTTTTGCTCAGCATTGGGTAATTCACCGTGAATGAGTGCATACGCAACTTCTAAGTATTCTGCTTTATCAGCTAATTGGTCAATTGGGTAACCACGGTGTAACAAGATACCTTTGTCACCATCAATGAACGTGATTTTTGATTCAGTGGAAGCGGTTGACATGAAACCTGGATCGTATGTCCAAAAACCAGCTTGGGGTACGGCCTTAATATCGAGTACAGGATCGCCTAATGTTCCTTCAATGATAGGAAGCTCATAGTCCTGGCCATTGACGTGCAAGGTTGCAATATTGTCTTTCTCTGACATAAAATCCTCTCAGACGTGTAAAAAAAGAAGACCTATACTTGCTCAAATGCATTGGCGCAATGACAAGGATAGGTGAATGCCCAGCCACACAGAGACGTGCAGGGCGACTTTATTAATAGCGAAAAAATAGCGAAAACCCAAAACTAAAACATATCTATATTAACAGCATTTTTGCCAAAAATGAAAGTAAATTTACGCCTTACGCGTACAAACAGTTAGTTATAATTAACAGGAGTTAGCTAAAACTATGCTCTATACTACTGACATTCTATCAACCCTTGATACGGTTAACTATCTAGAAGAGTGGGTGGCAAAACGCTGAATCTTATCAAATTATTTCTGAATTTTAATAGTGCGCTACAGGGGTTTGATAAAAGATGGTTTTTTTTCTGTTTTTGTTTGTATTTGTAATCAAAGACTCTTATAATTATAAAAATTTTACTGGTGGCTAGCTTTGTATTATTAATATTTGCTAAACATAATTTACTTTTTAGGTTTGTAATTTAACAAAATTAAAAAGTAAATTGTGGGTGGCTTTTTGTCGATTATTAGTTGGTAATTTATTAGTTTTTAATTGTGAGATACGATTAGGTTTGCGGCTAATAACTATCTATTATTTAAATAATCCAAAGTACGCTAGCTATTCCTTATCTTCGATTTACCTGTTTTTTGACAGGCTATGTGATTCATCAAATCCTGCAAGTGATTTGAAGTTCGTGCTTGATATTTTGGATATTGGCATAGCGATAACACAGGTAAGTTATAACTGCGAATAAAGGATGCCCGCTGTGAAAAGCAACCGACCGATTGACCTTCCTTTAAGCCAAGTAATTAATGTTAATTCAAAAAACCCAATTGCTTTGGCTTCAATTACCCACCGTGTTTCTGGTGTGGTGCTATTTCTCCTAATTCCTGTGATGTTATGGATTTTTCAAACGTCGCTTGCCAGTGCTGAAGGCTTTGCAGATATTTTCACCAACCCAGTGGTGAAGTTTTTGGCTTGGATTTTTGTGGCTGCATTAGGCTACCATTTTGTGATGGGCTTCAAACATTTATTTGCCGACATGGGCATGAATGAAGAATTAAACAGTGGTCGCACCGCGACATTCATTGGTTTTGTGCTTGCAGCGCTTTGGGTTGTGGGTTCATTTGTATGGGTGATGTTCTAATGAAAAGTGCAACAGGTTTAACAGGCTCAGGCTCTCGCGATTGGGTGGTACAACGTATTAGTGCGGTTGTATTGGCAGTTTATTCATTGGTGATGTTGGGTTGGTTCTTAACCCACCAAGCAACGTTTGAATTATGGCAAGGCTTTATGCTAAGCCTACCGATGCGCTTATTTACGCTATTGATGATACTAGCATTAGTGGGTCATGCGTGGGTAGGGATGTGGACTGTATTAACAGACTACGTTAAGTCAAATGGTTTACGTTTTGTGCTGCAATCTGCCATGATTCTTGCAGTCCTGGTTTATTTATTTTGGGGCGTGATGATTTTCTTCTAAACATCCTGTTAGATAAATTTTGTTAACGTATTTATCGATTTTGACATCCATGGCTTTTCAAGTATGTGTATGGATAGAATCGAACCATCATTTAGGAAATTAAAGCAATGGCAACAAAACAAGACAACACCATTAGCAATATTCAAACCTTAACCTTCGATGCGGTTATCGTTGGCGGCGGTGGCTCTGGTATGCGTGCGTCGCTACAACTGGCGCGTGGCGGTATGAATGTTGCGGTATTAACCAAAGTGTTCCCAACGCGTTCTCACACGGTTGCTGCGCAAGGTGGTATTGGCGCAAGTTTGGGTAACATGAGTGATGATAACTGGCACTTTCACTTTTATGACACCATCAAAGGGTCTGACTGGTTAGGTGACCAAGACGCTATCGAGTACATGTGCCGTGAAGCACCAAAAGTGGTATATGAACTTGAGCATATGGGCATGCCATTTGACCGTAACGCAGATGGTACGATTTATCAGCGTCCCTTTGGTGGCCATACTGCCAACTACGGTGAAAAAGCGGTACAACGTGCGTGTGCGGCAGCTGACCGTACAGGTCATGCGTTATTACATACCTTATATCAAAAAAATCTTGAGCAAGGCACAGAGTTTTTTATTGAGTGGATTGCGCTTGATTTGGTCAAAGATAGCAAAGGCGACATTAACGGCGTTATCGCGCTGGAGCAAGAAACAGGTCGTGTTGCGGTATTCCAAGCAAAAACAACTGTGCTGGCAACGGGGGGTGCAGGTCGTATTTTCGCTGCGTCTACTAATGCCTTTATTAACACCGGTGACGGCCTAGGTATGGCAGTGCGTGCCGGTATTCCACTACAAGATATGGAATTTTGGCAATTTCACCCAACAGGCGTCGCAGGTGCGGGCGTATTATTGACCGAAGGTTGTCGTGGTGAAGGCGCGTTACTTCGTAATAAAGATGGCGAAGCCTTTATGGAGCGCTATGCGCCAACCCTAAAAGACTTGGCACCGCGTGACTTTGTATCACGCTCAATGGACCAAGAGATCAAAGAAGGTCGTGGTTGTGGTCCACAGGGCGATTACGTGGTACTTGACATGACGCACTTAGGTGTGGATACCATCATGAAGCGTTTACCATCGGTTTATGAAATTGGTAAAAACTTCGCCAACGTTGACATTACCAAAGAGCCAATCCCAGTTGTACCGACTATCCATTACCAAATGGGCGGTATCCCAACCAATATTCATGGTCAGGTTGTCATGCCAGATCTTGAGGCAGGTACGGATGCGGAAGGTTTATACGCCGAGCAAAAAATCGTGAAAGGCTTATATGCGATTGGTGAATGCTCATGTGTATCCGTTCACGGCGCCAACCGTCTAGGTACAAACTCACTACTCGACTTGGTAGTATTTGGTCGTGCAGCGGGTCAGCATATCATTGATGAGTTCCACGCCGCTGACCGTCATGACTATGAGCCACTATCACCGCGTGTTCTTGACAAAACCTTGGCGCGTTTGAATGTGTTACAGCAATCTACGCAAGGGCTAAATGCGCAAGATGTGGCTGACGAAATCCGTCGTACCATGCAGCAACATGCAGGTGTATTCCGTACCCAAGCGTCAATGAATGAAGGCGTACAAAAAATCTTGGCACTTGAAAGTAAGGTCAATAGTCTTCACCTAGCTGATAAATCACAAGTGTTTAATACCGCCCGTATTGAAGCGCTTGAAGTGGCTAACCTCTATGAAGTTGCCAAAGCGACAATGATTTCAGCTTCCCTGCGTCAAGAATGTCGTGGCGCGCACACCGTCGTTGACTACGAACGTGCGGCAGATGATGCGTATGCCCCGCTTGGTCGTAATGACCACGAATGGATGAAGCATACCCTTTGGTTCTCTGAAGGTAACCGTGTTATCTATAAACCTGTTCGTAAGAGCCCACTGACTGTAGACTATGTTGAGCCAAAAGTGCGTACATTCTAATTAATATTTTTTTGGTCTTTGCAAACTATTGTGAAGACCCTATAAACCAATACCATAAACGTGTGGAGTTTAGCATTATGAGCAGAGGTACTCGCACCATCGAGATTTTCCGCTACGATCCAGATAAAGACGCAGCACCCCGTATGCAGACATACCAAATTGAGCTTTTAGACTCTGACCGTATGTTATTAGACGTACTTGTCCGTTTGAAAAAAATGGACGAAACCATCAGTTTCCGCCGTTCGTGCCGTGAAGGTATTTGTGGCTCTGACGGTATGAACATCAATGGTAAAAACGGTCTATCATGTCTTATCAACATGAACACGCTGCCACAAAAAATTACTTTACGCCCGCTACCTGGTTTACCTGTCGTGCGTGACTTAGTGGTAGATATGAATCAATTCTATGAGCAATATGAAAAAGTTCATCCGTACTTGATTAATGACCAGCCAGCGCCACCGACTGAACGTCTACAATCACCTGAAGACCGCGAAAAGTTAAACGGTCTATATGAATGTATTCTATGTGCCTGTTGTTCAACTAGCTGTCCATCATTCTGGTGGAACCCAGATAAGTTCTTAGGTCCATCTGCGTTGTTGAATGGCTACCGCTTTGTGGCAGATAGCCGTGATACTAGTACACAGGAGCGTTTAGCACGTTTGGACGACCCATTTAGCTTGTTCCGTTGCCGTGGCATCATGAACTGTGTATCGGTTTGTCCAAAAGGCTTGAATCCTACCAAAGCGATTGGTCATTTACGTAACATGCTGTTAGACCAAGCAGGTTAGTACCAAAGTTTGGTGACAAAAAAGCTCTGTATCGACAGGGCTTTTTTTATTGGGATGTGATAAATTAATAGTAATTGGCTATCTATTAATGAAAGTAATAAATGATATCCAAATATCATAATATTTTTTATACCTTTTCAGCCTAATGAATGAGATAAATTATCATTAATTTTGTATAATATACGATAGGTATCTATAGGGAATATTCATTTAGGTTTTCTAAGGAAGGAGAAAACTAACTTTCACATTACTCTTCTTTTACTGCCATTTGATAGCCATTTATCCACACGCCAAGCCGCGTGAATCGCTATATTTAGTAAATGAATGGTAACTATTACCTTAACAAAATTTTTTGTTAATTATAAAAATGCTAGGCTATTCCCTAAAATTTTTATTTCCACCTTTAAATACTACAGTAGAAAGAATCATGGCTAACCAAAACCAAACTTCTGTCTCATCTGCTCAGTTTACCGAATTGTCAGCAGATAACGCAGTCTATCTTGAATCACTCTATGAACAGTATCTTCAAGATCCACAAAGCGTTGATGAAAAATACATTCCTTACTTTGCGCAGTTTGCCAAAGATGATGATAAGAACGCCCTTCACCATACTATTCAAGACCAATTTTTGCTATTAGCTCGCAATACCACTGCCCACAAAGTTACCGGTCAATCAGGTGCAGGTGCCGTCAGCCCTTCTGAAATTCGCGAATTTGCGGACAACCAAATGGGCGTGCAAAAACTGATTACCAGTTATCGCCGTCGTGGTCATCGTATTGCTAATTTAGATCCTTTAGGACTCATGCCACGTCCAGAAGTTGAAGAATTGACTTTGGCGTATTATGGTCTTTCTGAAGCGGATTTAGACACTGTATACCCTGTCAGTGACCTAAATATCGGTAAAGACAAAGCCACACTGCGTGAAATTATCCAAGTGTTAGAGCGAGTTTATTGTAGCAGCATTGGTGCAGAATATTTCCATGTGACCACTGCCAAAGAAAAACGCTGGATTGAAAAATACCTAGAGCAAAATCTTGGCTATGTCAAATTTGACAATGAAAAACGTAAATCTATCCTTGAGCGTTTGACAGCAGCGGAAGGATTAGAAAAATACTTAGCGCGTAAATATACTGGTGTGAAACGTTTTGGTCTTGAGGGTGGCGAGAGCTTTATCCCGATGGTCAATGAGATAATTCAGCGTGCGGGTGAAAACGGTACCAAAGAAATGGTTATCGGTATGGCACACCGTGGGCGTTTAAATTTATTAGTGAATATCTTAGGTAAAAACCCTAAAGATTTGTTTGATGAGTTTGATGGTAAAAAACAACCGACCGTGGGTTCAGGTGACGTAAAATACCACAATGGTTATTCATCTAACGTAATGACACCGGGCGGCGAAGCACACTTAGCCTTGGCATTTAACCCCTCGCATCTTGAGATTGTATCGCCTGTATTGATTGGTTCAGTGCGTGCCCGCCAAGTACGCCGTCAAGATAAGACGGGTGATGCCGTTTTGCCAATCGTGGTACACGGTGACGCCGCGTTCGCCGGTCAAGGTGTCAACCAAGAAACCTTCCAAATGTCACAAACCCGTGCCTACTCAACAGGTGGTACGCTGCATATTATTATCAATAACCAAGTGGGTTTTACCACCAGCCGCTTAGAAGATGCGCGTTCAACTGAATACTGTACCGACATCGCCAAGATGGTACACGCACCGATTTTTCATGTAAACGGTGACGATCCAGAAGCCGTGGTATTTATGGCACAGCTTGCCCACGACTATCGCCAAACTTTCCATAAAGATATCGTGATTGATATGTACTGTTACCGTCGTAACGGTCACAATGAAGCGGATGAGCCTTCCGCCACTCAGCCACTTATGTATTCGGTCATCAAAAAACTGCCAAGTACTCGTGAGCTATTTGCCAATAAATTGGTTGCTGAAGGCGTTATTAGCAAAGCTGAAAGTGTGGCATTTGAAGATGACTACCGTGAGTCACTCGATAAAGGCGAATATGTTGCTAGCGCACTCGTGCGTGAGCCAAATAAAACGCTGTATGTAGATTGGACACCTTATATTGGGCATAAGCTTGAAGACAATTGGGATACGGGCGTTGATCTCAATCAATTAAAAGCGTATGGCGAAAAAATGGCGCAAATCCCGGAAGGCTATGAGCTACAACGCCAAGTGCAAAAAGTGGTTGAACAACGTAAAGCCATGCAAACCGGCCAAGAGCCATTGAACTGGGGCGCGGCAGAGACCTTGGCTTATGCGTCACTGGTGGAAGAGGGCTATCCTGTCCGTATCACGGGTGAAGACGTGGGTCGTGGTACTTTCTCGCATCGCCATTCAGAATTATTCAACATGAAAGACGGCAGTATGTATGTACCGCTTGCCAACATGAGCCCTAACCAAGCACGTTTTGACACCTTTAACTCATTGTTGTCAGAAGAAGCGGTGTTGGCGTTTGAATATGGTTACGCAACGACAGTACCCAATGCGCTAGTGATTTGGGAAGCGCAGTTTGGTGACTTTGTCAATGGCGCACAAGTGGTCATTGACCAATTTATTTCATCAGGTGAAACAAAATGGCAACGTCTATGTGGTCTGACCATGCTATTACCACACGGCTATGAAGGTCAAGGTCCTGAGCACTCATCAGCGCGTCTAGAGCGTTTCTTACAGCTATGTGCTGAAGACAACATGCAAGTGATGACCCCAACTACACCTGCACAGATTTTCCATGCCCTGCGTCGTCAAGTCGTTCGCCCAGCGCGTAAACCGCTGATTGTGATGTCACCAAAATCATTGCTACGTCATAAATTGGCAGTGTCAACGCTTGAAGAGCTTGCGCAAGGTCAGTTCCAAACCGTGATTCCAGAGATTGACCAACTTGATAATAACCAAGTGACGCGTTTAGTGTTGTGTGGCGGTAAAGTATATTATGACTTGCTTGAAAAACGTCGTGAATTGGGTCTTAACCATGTGGCGATTGTGCGTATCGAGCAGCTTTATCCATTACCTGAAGCACGTATTTTGGAAGAAGTGGCAAAATATCCAAACCTTGAAGGTATTGTTTGGACACAAGAAGAGCCACGTAACCAAGGTGCTTGGTACTATCTAGCACCGCACTTATTCCGTTTGATTGCACCACCAAAACCCGCGACTCGTCCGACTAAAGCCTACTTGCTTGAGCCAGTGGCTCGCCCTTCATCGGCAGCACCTGCCGCAGGTTCGATGCAAATGCACGTTGCCCAACAACAAAAAGTTATCAACGAAGCATTGGGTTTGCCAAAGAATGAAGATTCAACCGAAGACAAGCTAGAAGCTAAAGCGGAGATCGCAGAAAAACAAGCGACTGACTAAGCGTTTTAAAGGATTAGTACTCACTAGATGTGTACTAATCCTTCTTGGTTTTTGGTATAGGCAATTGCGCCGAGTGCTAAGACAACAATGAATTTAACCCATTAAAAATGAAAGAATGTGAAATTAACTAGGAGTTTTCCATGAGTGAGATTAAAGTCCCCGTATTCCCAGAATCCGTTGCTGACGGTACAATTGTTGCTTGGAATTTTAATGAAGGCGACCAAGTAAGCCGTGACGCTGTATTGTGTGAAATCGAAACTGATAAAGTTGTGATGGAAGTGGTAGCACAAGCTGACGGCGTGCTTAGCAAAATTCTTAAACAAGTTGATGACACAGTGCTTTCTGCTGAAGTCATCGGTGAGCTGACTGAAGGCGCAACCGCGGCTGCACCAGCAAGCCAACCTGCTGAAACCCAAGCACCGGCTGCCCAAGCTGAAGCCGCGCCTGCAGCTGCACAACAAGCGCCTACCGCTCAAGCGACTGCTGAAGCAGATTATAAAGACCAAAGCCCAGCAGTTCGTAAAGCAGCGAATACCACAGGCGTCAATCCTGCAGATGTTGAAGGTTCAGGTCGTGGCGGTCGTGTGACTAAAGAAGACATGGCAAACCCAACCTTGAAAGCCAACAATGCAATTAAAGCAGACAACGGTCAAGTGGTTGCCAATGCCGTCGGTCAACGGGCAGACAAACGTGTGCCAATGACACGTTTACGCGCCCGTGTTGCTGAGCGTCTGTTAGCCGCTACCCAAGAAACTGCAATGTTGACCACGTTTAACGAAGTGAACATGAAACCTATCATGGACTTACGTAGTGAGTTCAAAGAGCGTTTTGAAAAACGTCACGGTGTAAAACTAGGTTTTATGTCATTGTTTGTAAAAGCTGCTACTGAAGCGTTAAAACGTTTTCCAGCGGTAAATGCCTCTATTGATGGCAGCGATATCGTTTATCATGGTTATTATGATGTGGGTGTTGCGGTATCTAGCGACCGTGGTCTTGTGGTGCCGGTATTACGTGACACTGATCAAATGGGTATGGCAGATATCGAACGTGCGATTGGTAACTATGCATCAAAAGCGCGTGAAGGTAAATTAGGCATTGAAGACATGACGGGTGGTACATTCACCATTACCAATGGTGGGGTATTTGGCTCATTGATGTCAACCCCAATCATCAATCCACCACAAACAGCGATTTTGGGTATGCATGCGACAAAAGAACGCCCAATGGCTGTTAATGGTGAAGTAGTAATTCTACCTATGATGTACTTGGCATTGTCGTATGACCATCGTTTAATTGATGGTAAAGAAGCCGTACAATTCTTGGTCACTATCAAAGAATTGGTTGAAAACCCAGCGATGCTACTTCTCGATTTATAATGAAAAAAGCCTGTATTGGCAAAGGTTGATACAGGCTTTTTTGTTTAACAACTTTAACAATAACAATTCAAATTTTTGGTGAAGATTATGAAAGAAAGCTATGATTTGGTAATTATCGGTGGTGGCCCTGGTGGCTACGAAGCCGCAATCCGTGCAGGCCAATTGGGTATGAGCGTGGCTTGTATCGAAAAACGTATTAATAAAGGTGAGCCAGCGTTAGGCGGTACCTGTTTGAACGTCGGTTGTATTCCTTCAAAAGCATTGCTAGACAGCTCACATCGCTATGAAGCAACCAAGCATGACTTAGCCGACCACGGTATCACCACAGGTGAGGTGGCGATTGACATCAGCAAAATGTTAAGTCGTAAAGACGCTATCGTTAAGCAATTGACCGGTGGTGTGGCTGCGTTATTAAAAGGTAACGGTGCTGACTGGCTACAAGGTACAGGTAAATTACTTGATGGTAAAGGTGCAGATAAACAAGTTGAATTTACCCCATTAGATGGTTCTGCGCCTACCACTATTACCGCTAAAAATGTGATTTTGGCCTCTGGTTCTGTGCCAATTGATATCCCTGTTGCCCCGATTGATAACGAATATATCGTTGATTCAACCGGTGCGTTAGACTTTACCGAAGTGCCTGCGCGTCTAGGGGTTATTGGTGGTGGTGTGATTGGTCTTGAACTAGGTTCGGTATGGCGTCGTTTGGGTAGTGAAGTGGTAGTATTTGAAGCCATGCCAGAATTTTTAGCAGCGGCTGACAAAGCCGTGAGCAAAGAAGCGGCAAAACTACTAAAAGCCCAAGGTATGGATATCCGTATTGATACCAAAGTTACTCAGGCTCAAGTAGAAAACGGTCAGGTACTTGTATCGTTTGACGCCAAAGGTCAAGCAGGACAAGAAACCTTCGATAAACTCATCGTGTGTGTGGGTCGCCGTGCTTATAAAGAAAACCTACTTAGCGAAAATTCAGGAGTAGAGCTTACTGAACGTGGTTTGGTAGCGGTAAATGACTTCTGTCAAACCAACCTTGATGGCGTCTATGCAATCGGTGACTTGGTGCGTGGTCCAATGCTGGCGCACAAAGCGATGGAAGAAGGCATGATGGCAGTTGAACGCATTCATGGTGAAAAAGTTCAAGTCAATTATGACACCATTATTAGCGTGATTTACACACACCCAGAAATTGCATGGGTGGGCTTGACTGAAGAACAAGCCAAAGAGCAAGGTCATGAAGTCAAAACAGGTCAATTCAGCTTAGCTGCCAATGGCCGTGCGTTAGCCGCTGGTGAAGGCCAAGGCTTTATCAAAGTGGTTGCCGATGCCAAAACTGACCGTTTATTGGGTATGCATGTCGTGTCAGCGGGTGCGGGTGATATCGTTCATCAAGGCATGATTGCGATGGAATTCGTATCAAGTATTGAAGACTTACAATTGATGACGTTTGCTCACCCAACCATTTCTGAAGCGGTACACGAGGCGGTGCTATCAGCGGATGGTCGTGCGATTCATGCGATTCAACGTAAGCGCAAGTAACGTAGTTCACAAGTAACTTGGCTCACAAGTAACTTAGTTCATAAGTAACTTGGCTAATTAGCTTATGCATCAATAGTTTGAATAAGGCAAGTGAGCTAACCTCATTATCAACTAGGTTAGCTTACTGTTGACCACAATATTCAAAAATAATTTTAAAACAATGTAAACCAAAACCGAGAGGATAAATTCATGAATTTACATGAGTATCAAGCCAAAGAATTATTAAAAAGCTATGGATTGCCAGTACAAGAAGGTATCATCGCTAAAAATGGCGACGAAGCCGCAGCAGCATTTGATAAAATGGCAGGCAACGCCGGTGCTGTGGTTGTTAAAGCCCAAGTACATGCCGGTGGCCGTGGTAAAGCGGGCGGCGTAAAAATCGCTAAAACGCGTGAAGAAGCCAAACAAATTGCTGAAGAATTAATTGGTAAAAACTTGGTAACTTACCAAACTGACGCCAACGGTCAACCTGTTAACAGCGTACTTATCGCCGAAGACATGTACCCAATCGCAACTGAATTGTACTTAGGTGCAGTAGTAGACCGTTCAGCCCGTCGTGTGGTATTCATGGCGTCAACTGAAGGCGGTGTTGAAATTGAAAAAGTTGCCGAAGAGACCCCAGAAAAAATCTTGAAAGTAGAAGTTGACCCACTGGTGGGCTTACAACCTAGCCAAGCTCGTGAAGTGGCTTTTAAACTGGGTCTAAAAGACAAACAAATCAACGAATTTGCCAAATTGATGACAGGGGCTTATAAAGCCTTTACGGAAAATGACTTCGCGTTATTTGAAATCAATCCATTAGCGGTTCGTAAATCTGGCGAATTAGCCTGTGTTGACGCCAAAATCGGCATCGACTCAAATGCCCTTTATCGCCTACCAAAAGTCGCTGAACAACGCGATAAATCACAAGAAAATGAGCGTGAATTAAAAGCCTCAGAATTTGACCTAAACTATGTTGCGCTTGAAGGTAACATCGGCTGTATGGTGAATGGTGCCGGTCTTGCGATGGCAACCATGGACATCATCAAACTATATGGCGGTCAACCCGCTAACTTCCTAGACGTAGGCGGCGGTGCGACCAAAGAACGTGTGGTTGAAGCGTTCAAATTAATTCTTGAAGACAAATCAGTCCAAGGCGTACTCATCAACATCTTTGGTGGTATCGTACGTTGTGACATGATTGCTGAAGCGATTATCGAAGCGGTAAAAGAAGTCAACGTCACCGTACCTGTGGTTGTGCGTCTTGAAGGTAACAACGCTGAAAAAGGTGCGCAAATCCTACGTGATTCAGGTCTTAAATTAATTCCTGCTGAAGGTCTTTCTGAAGCCGGTCAAAAAATTGTTGATGCGGTTAATAATGCCTAATTAAGAAAGTATAGGTATGAGCGAGTAGGGCTATGTGCCCTACTAGTTAATCGTTTAAATCAAACATAAAAAGTAAAAGGAAAAACAATGAGCGTATTAGTTGGAAAAGACACTAAAGTATTAGTGCAAGGTTTCACAGGTAAAAACGGTACTCTACACTCAGAGCAATCAATTGCTTATGGTACCAACATCGTTGGCGGTGTGACCCCAGGTAAAGGCGGTACAACCCACCTTGACCGTCCAGTATTTGATACCATGGATGAAGCAGTAACAGAAACGGGTGCTAATGCCTCTGTTATCTTTGTACCAGCACCATTTGTATTGGACTCAATCGTTGAAGCGATTAACTCTGGCGTAAAATTGATTGTGGTCATCACCGAAGGCGTACCTACCCTAGATATGCTAAAAGCCAAACGTTACTTAGAAAACGTCAACGCTGACCTACAAGCCAAGGGCGAAGAAATCATCCGTATGGTAGGTCCAAACTGTCCAGGCGTGATCAGCCCAGGTAAATGCAAAATCGGTATCATGCCAGGTCACATCCACCAAGAAGGTAAAGTCGGTATCATCTCACGTTCTGGTACATTGACTTATGAAGCGGTTGCCCAAACCACTAAACTTGGCTTTGGTCAATCAACCTGTATCGGTATCGGTGGTGACCCAATCCCAGGTATGAACCAAATCGACGCATTGAAATTGCTTCAAGACGACCCACAAACCGAAGCGATTGTATTGATCGGTGAAATCGGTGGTACGGCTGAAGAAGAAGCGGCTGCATATGTCAAAGACCACGTGACTAAACCCGTCATTGGTTATATCGCAGGTGTCACAGCACCAAAAGGTAAACGTATGGGACATGCCGGTGCGATTATCTCAGGTGGTAAAGGCACAGCGGAAGAAAAATTCAAAGCCTTTGAAGAGGCTGGTATTGCTTATACCCGTGACCCTTCAAAAATCGGTGAAAAAGTAAAAGAAGTCACTGGTTGGTAATCATCAGCTATTTTGACTAATTAAAAGCAGATAATTATTGGGTTATCTGCTTTTTTATTATCCGCTGGTGTTAGCAAACGCTGGTGTTAGCAAAATACCCTCAATCAATGTTAATAATGCCTTTAAAATATTCGGGCAGATAAAATATTTGCCATAAAAATATGTTAAGCTTGATGTAAACTATTTGAAAAACTTGTCTTATTAAGAGTCACTATGTCGAAAAAAATCACTCACGCTGTTATCCCTGTGGCAGGGTTTGGCACGCGTATGTTACCACTATCAAAAGCAGTGCCAAAAGAGTTACTACCGCTTGGCAATAAACCAGCCATTCAATATGTCGTTGAAGAAGCGATTGCCGCAGGTTTAACTAATATCGTCTTGGTCAATCATGGGCAAAAAACCGCCATTGAAAACTATTTTGATATCAATAGTGAGCTTGATACCCAATTACGGGGTAAAGGTAAAGCGGCGCTAGCAGATAGTTTAAACTGGCTACCTGCAGGGGTCACGGTTACCAGTGTGCGCCAAGGCAAACCGTTAGGGTTAGGGCATGCCGTTTTGCAAGCCAGTGCCATAGTAGGTGATGAACCGTTTGCTGTACTATTACCCGATGTGATTTTGAACCCTTATAATACTGACTATACTCAGCAGAATTTAGCCTACATGCTACAGCAGTTTGCCAAGCAGCAGCATTCACAGATATTGGTTGATCCAGTGAAAGAAAGTGATATTTCTAAATATGGTATTGCCAAGCTAGCCCGCACACAAATGGTAGCAAAGTCTGAACAAAACCAGTCATTTGCTGTGACAGGTTTTGTGGAAAAACCCAAAGCTGAGGATGCGCCCTCTAACTTGGCTGTCGTTGGGCGCTATGTATTTAATAATGCTATTTTTGATTATCTAGCCAACACGCAGCCAAGTGTGGGTGGAGAAATTCAGCTGACCGATGCCATTGATGCGCTTATTAGCACGCAAGGGGTAGAGGTGGTTAGCATGGTGGGTAACAGCTTTGATGCAGGTGATATGAATAGTTACTTGCAAGCCGTGGGTTATTTTGCCAATCAATTGGGTGTTGAAGCGTTTCAGCATACAGCAAATTAATATGAGGTCATAGACGAATGTCAACCGATACAAGTGCGAATCGTACATGGCAAACACTGTCTACCCAGGCAGATAGTATGGCCACGCTTAATCAATTGTTTAGCCAACAATCCAATCGCGGCTCACAGTACCGCGTTGCTGCGTGCGACATGATCATGGATTTTAGTAAACAAAAAATTGATGAGGCTGTGCTCAGTAATTTAATCACCCTGGCAAATGAGCGTGAATTAGCGCAAGAAATTCATCGGCTGATGACGGGCGAAATCGTGAACGATACTGAGCATCGTCCGGCACTGCATACCGCGTTAAGACAGCCGCAAGGCGAGCAGGTTTGGGTCGAAGGTGTCAATGTCATTGAGCAGGTGCATACTAGCTTACAAAAAGCGGAAAAGTTGGTTGAGCGGATTCGTAATGGGGTCTGGCGTGGTTATTCTGGGCAGGCAATCACCGATGTGGTGAATATCGGGGTCGGCGGCTCAGATCTAGGGCCAGTGATGGCAACAACGGCACTAAAAGAATGGACAGATACTGCTATCAATGTGCATTTTGTCTCCAATATGGATGGCACCCAGCTCGATAGTTTGCTTAAGGTATTAAATCCGCAAACCACGCTGTTTATTATCTCGTCAAAATCATTTTCCACCATTGATACGCTGTCCAATGCCAAGACGGCGATGTCATGGTTGTTAGCCAGTCATGATAACAAAGCCACTATTTTGCGTCGTCATTTTATTGGGATTTCTACCAAAGCCGATAAGATGTCAGAGTGGGGTATCCATGTCGATAACCAACTAATGCTCTGGGATTGGGTTGGGGGTCGATTTTCCATGTGGTCGGTGATTGGACTGGCAATTGCCATAAAAATTGGCATGCACAATTTTTATGAATTGCTAGCAGGTGCCTATGAGATGGATCGGCATTTTGCCACCGCCGATTTTACTCAAAACATGCCTGTGTTGTTAGGGCTACTCGGTGTTTGGAACAGTACGTTTTTGCACATTAATGCCCATACGGTGTTACCTTATGATGGTCGGTTATCTTTTTTCCCCAACTACTTAACCCAGCTTGAGATGGAGAGTAACGGTAAATCCGTCAATCGCCAAGGTGAGGCAGTGGCTTACAGTACTTGTCCGATTTTGTGGGGTGATATTGGCTCCAATGCCCAGCATGCGTTTTATCAGTTGCTGCATCAAGGCACACAGGCAGTCAGTTGTGATTTTATTGCGCCCATCAAACGCTACGCAGATGCCCAAACAATCAATAAAAACTTGCTTGAGCAGCATGGACTTTCGCTTGCCAACTGCTTAGCGCAAAGCCAAGTGCTGGCGTTTGGCAATGCCGCCATCAAAGACAGCAATAATGGTGTGGATAAATTCAAACATTATCGAGGCAATCAGCCATCAACGACCATTCTACTCAAACAGCTGACCCCAAGAACGTTAGGGTCATTGATTGCGCTGTATGAACACAAAGTATTTGTTATGTCAGTCATTTGGCAGATTAACCCATTTGACCAATGGGGAGTCGAAGTGGGTAAAGTGATGGCTAATGCCGTCTTTGATGCCTTGGTATCAACGCAAGAATTATCGCCGCAACAACCGCAGCCATTTGATAGCTCAACCAATCAGTTGCTAAATACCATTAAAACAACCTTTGCAAGCTGATGATAGATAGGGATAAAAGAAGAAAACGATGACAAAAACAATGACAAAAACTGTATATGTAATTGGCAGTACCAATGAATCAATCAATGCTTGTATTTTGCTTGCCACCCTTGAATACCAAGTTAGGCTATTGACCGATGATGATAGCCTTCAGCAGGTCATGAATGATTACCAGTTTGATCGGCAGATGGTGCTACTGTGGCAGTTGTACCAATCTCAAGGCAACATCGTTACCCAGCCTTTGCCAACCCATGATTTTTCAGCCTATGTCAGCGCAGATGATATTTGGTTGTTTGTCGATGGTGTATCAGCGCAGGCGCTTGAGCAATTTGGCTCATTTCATTTTAACCCCACCACCCAGATTATCATCAGCGGTGTCAAAGCCATGGGTGAGATTGAACAATTCGCCCGCAAATTGACGACTACTTGGGTGTATTATCTTCCCTTTATTTTTATGAAAGACGGGGCGAATTTTAGTTCTTTTTTCCAAGCTGATTTGGCATTGATTGGTGAAAAAACGCAAGGCAGTAGCGCGCACAACAACATTTTGCTGTTTTTCATTGAAAAAAGTGACAAGCACTTTATTACTGATATCAAAACGGCAGAATTTGCGCGCAGTAGTATCATGGGAATGTTGGCAACACGCTTATCTTTCATGAATGAAATGGCGCGTCTTGCCGCCAGTGAACAGGTCAATATCAAACAAGTTGAGCAAATCCTTGGGCTTGATAAACGCATTGGTAAAGATTATCTCAAAGCAGGTTGGGGATTTGGTGGCAAGTCATTACCGCTAGAATTGGATTTTTTGATTGATGGTTTTAAGCGCAATCAAGTGGAGACGTCATTGCTAGAGGCGGTAAAATCGATTAATGAAGACCAAAAAGAGCTGATTTTCCGTGAATTTTGGCAATATTTTGATGGTTTTATCGAAAATAAAACGGTGATGATTTGGGGCTCAGGCTATCGTAATGGTACAGGACGCACCATCCATTCAGCGTTTCACCCACTCATTAAATTATTGTGGTCATACAATATCAAGACGATTGTGTATGCCAACAATACCAAAGAAGAATTGTTAGAGTTGTACGGTAATCATCCGCTGTTTTCATTGACTGACGATGCCTATGCGCTGCTTACGCAAGTGCAAGCGTTGTTTATTGTCAATTGGTCGCTACCAATCAAGCCGGATATCAATCGTTTAAATAACATTGCATTACCCATTTTTGATGCAAAAAATACGTTAACCGAACCACAAATTCAGCAGCTCGTTGGTTTTTATACGGGTATAGGCTGTAAAAAATAGGCAAAACAATGATAAATCAAAGCAAAAAAATCTTAGTCACTGGCGGTGCAGGCTATATCGGCTCACATACATTAATTGAGCTAATTGCTGCAGGATTCACCCCCGTGGTGTATGATAATTTATCCAATAGTAGTCCAGCCTCGCTGGCGCGCGTCCAGCAAATTGTAGGGCAGTCCATTGAATTTATCGAAGGCGATATTTTGGACACACAGCTGCTTGCCAAAACCTTTGCCGCGCATGACTTCACTGCGGTGATTCATTTTGCAGGACTAAAGGCGGTCGGTGAATCGGTTGCCAAGCCACTTTGGTATTATCAAAACAATGTTGCAGGCACGCTCAATCTACTCGATGCGATGGCCAAAGCCCAAGTAAAAAACTTGATTTTCTCGTCATCAGCAACCGTCTATGGTGACCCAGAAGCCTTGCCGATTGTCGAATCCTCACCGCGTTCTGCGACCAATCCGTATGGGCAAAGCAAGCTGATGATTGAATATATGCTTGAAGATTTGGCAAAATCAGATAACCATTGGCAATTAATTTCACTGCGCTATTTTAATCCCATTGGTGCCTACCATACCGGAACCATAGGTGAAAATCCCAATGGTATCCCGAATAATTTGATGCCGTATGTCAGTCAAGTGGCAGTGGGTAAGCTGCCGCAGTTAAGCGTGTTTGGCAATGATTACGATACCGTGGATGGGACAGGCGTGCGAGATTACATCCATGTGGTTGATTTGGCAAAAGGGCATGTCGCCGCTTTACAGTATTTGCAACACCAAACCCAGCTCGGATTTGAGCCGATTAACTTGGGTACAGGTAAGGGAACATCTGTATTAGAATTGGTCAATGCCTTTATCAAAACCACTAATCAACCCGTGCCTTATAGCATAGCACCAAGACGACCTGGCGACATTGCCAGTTGTTATGCCAGTAGTGATAAAGCCAAGCATCTGTTGGGCTGGCAAGCTGAGTTTGATATCGAGCGTATGTGTACCGACACTTGGCGTTGGCAAAGCCAAAATCCTAATGGCTATGACGATTAAGCGCCCCTTTAATATTAGCGAGTATTAACGAATATTAATGACGGTTTTATGACCGTCTTTTTTATGGGTAGGTTTTATCAAAGATGAGCATTTTTATCATAAAAACCCAGTCAAGGTTATGATTTTACTTGACCTTAGGCTCGCTTCAGCGATAATAGGGGATTAGATAAATTATGCTTTTTATTTGTTTTCACCCTAGCGATTGTTTAGCGAATTTCTTTTTTCTTATTGTCCCATTGAGCCTGTTATGACTGTTAGCGCACCTGAATTTATCCATGAAACCGTTTTATTAAAGGAAACGGTAGCAAGTGTGCTCAATGTAACTGTAGCGGCGCTAGAAACAGGAATCATCAAAAAAACGGGCACCTTTGTCGATGCGACATTTGGGCGCGGTGGGCACAGCCGATTGCTGTTAACTTATTTGGATAAAGACAGTCGTCTGCTCGTGTTTGATAAAGACCCCCAAGCCATACAAACGGCGCAAGCATTGGCAGCCAGTGATGCGCGCGTGATAGTGATTCATGATAGTTTTGCCAAACTGCAAGACAATCTGCAGCGATTAGGCATTGAACAGGTCGATGGGATTATGGCAGATTTGGGCGTGTCCTCGCCGCAGCTGGATGACGGTAGCCGCGGCTTTAGCTTTATGCGCGATGGGGCAGTTGATATGCGCATGGATACCACTCGTGGCGAATCGGTCGCCCAATGGTTAAAACGCGTGGATGAAACCGTGCTTGCCGATGTGCTGTATAACTACGGCGAAGAACGACACAGCCGCCGTATTGCAAGGGCAATCAAACAAATGGAGCACTATGATTCTACCCTAGCGCTGGCAGAAACCATCAAGCAGGCGCATCCCAATTGGCAAAAAGGCAAGCACCCTGCCACCCAAAGTTTTCAAGCCATGCGTATTTTTATCAATAATGAACTCGGCGATATCGATAGCTTTTTGGCTCAATCGCTCATCGCGCTTAAGGTCGGGGGACGCTTGGCGGTGATTAGTTTTCATTCGCTAGAAGACCGCATCATCAAGCAGTTTTTGCAAAAACACAGTAAAGGTCAATATCCTGAAGATGCCAATTTGCCGATGCCACCCAAACGCCCCAAACTCCTATCTAAGCCTGAGCGTGTCGCCCCGTTGGCTACTGAAATAAAAACCAACCCGCGTGCCAGAAGTGCTTTGCTTCGGTCAGCCACCCGATTGTAAAAGCAGCCGTTTTTGTAACATGATATTTATAACAAACAATAAAAAGCGATTGCATTAACCAAACTTAGATGGGTTGCGTTATAATGACTTGTTTTATCTTGATACCCTGCTATTTGATATAAAAAGCTCTTTGATATAAAAATGCCAAAATCTCAGCCCCTGCCTCCCATGACGAGTAAACCCATGTCAAATGGCCGCGATAACCAAAATTCGCTCAAAAAAACGCGTCTTTTCTCCGCCAAAAATAAAGAAGCTACGGTAAAAAATAACACGACGATGAAAAAAAGCAGTGAAGGCTTGGGTGCCAGTATTAGCGAGATGCTCGATACCGAGTATCGCGGCGTTAGTCTATATACGGTTGCGATGATGCTATTAGTGATTGCGATTTTGTGGACAGGGGTGAGCGTCGTCGAGCAAATCCAAACTTATCACCAACAATATGGCGAGCTGCAAAAACTCAAAAAACAATTTCGCCATCTGCAAATGGAACACCAACGTATGCTGATTGAGCAGCAAACTTTTAGCGCTACCCCGCAAGTGACCAACCGCGCGGTGACCGAACTCAATATGTTTTACCCTAACTTGTCCGATCGTATGATTATTCACGACAACAAAGTCACGGTATTTACTAGTGACGCCAGCAGCAACGAGTCTAACACTCCAGCTATCAATCCAGAAACGCAGCATTGATGAGGCAACCGCGTGACTATTCGTAATAAAAAATCGATACCCACCAAAGTTGCCAATGCCATGTCAGGGCGACCCACCAAAGTGCCTGTGCTCAAAGTCACTGCCCCTAAAATTAATGCGTCAAAGCGTCGTAGTGGTGCATCACGCCAAGGCAGCATTGAAGAAGATGCCATTCGCTTTAAGTCCATTTGGATAGCGATGGGGCTGGTATTTGTAGCGATTTTTGGGCGATTGGCATACATCCAAGTCATTAATAAGTCCTACTATCAAGGTAAAGGTAATTCGCTCATTACCACCGTCAAAAAAGAGCCGTCTTACCGGGGTATGATCACCGACCGCAATAACATGCCGCTTGCGATTTCAGCGCCATTAACCTCTGCGTATTTTAGTCCGCATGATTATGCGGTGGAATACTATGAGCTCAAAGCGCGCCAACAAGAATTGCAAAAGTCTAAACCGAGTAAATCGGTCAGCCGTGAGCTTGAGCGCGTTGCAAAACGCTTGCAGAACATGGATTTAGCAAAACTTTCGGCATTGACAGGCATTAGCGTCAGCGAATTTAAAAATGCGGTACGTATCAATGACAACATCAATCTTGCCGATAAAGAGGCAATCAAAGCCGTATTGCCCACGGGCGCAGGGTCGCATTATTTTCCATTGATGAAAAATGTGCAACCTGAAGCAGCACAGCCGCTCATTGATGCCAATTTTGCTGGGGTCAGTACCGACACGTTTTATCAGCGCTACTACCCACAGCCACAGCCGAATGCCCAATTATTGGGCTTTATGGCGCGTACCAACATGACAGATGGCACGCATTACCAAGGGCAAGCTGGGGTAGAGCGCGTATTTAATGACATGCTATCGGGCAAAGATGGCGAAGTCATGGTCATGCGTGATGCCAAAAACAACAGCATTAAAGAAATCGAACAAGTCAAACCTGAGGTCGCTGGCAAGGATTTACAATTAACCGTTGATTCACGGCTACAATATATCTTGTACCAAGAACTTGAAAAAGTCGGGCGTGTGCAGCAGGCGCGTTGGGCAGCGGGCATGATTGTCGATGTCAACTCGGGCGAAGTGATGGCGATGTCCAACTGGCCGTCGTTTAACGCCAATGACTTAAATAGTTTATCCAATGAAAACCAGCGTAACCATGCCTTGATGGATGTATTTGAACCAGGTTCGGTGATGAAACCCATCACCGTTGCCACGGGCTTAAAGTCAGGACAATACAATGCCAACTCACTGGTTAATACCAGTCCAGGGAGCATGGTGGTGCAAGGGCATACTATTCGTGACCATGGCAATTTAGGCACTATTAGTCTGCGTACCCTACTGCAAAAATCGAGTAATATCGGCTCAGCAAAAATAGCCCTTTCTTTGCCAGCGAGTGCGATGAGTGATACGCAAAAAGCCTTTGGGTTTGGCGCAAAAACCAACCTAAAATTACCTGGTGAATCTGCAGGTCTAGTGCCAACGCCTGAGCAAAATGAAATCGCACGCCGCGCAACTGTGTCGTACGGTTACGGTCTGCAAGTCACGCTAGCGCAGCTTGCACAAGCTTACAGTGTGTTAGGTGCAGGGGGCGTGATGCATCCGTTGACGCTCCTTAAAAGTACCCGTGATAACGCGCTCAATAGCAGTAGTACCAATAATGTCTCCGTTCCTTTTGCCAAACCTGCCGCCAAGCAAGTCATCAAAACGAGTGATGCCCTTACCATTGTCGATATGATGACGTCAGTCACTGAGCCTGGTGGTACGGCAACCTTAGCGGCTATCGATGGCTATCGTGTGGCGGGTAAAACCGGTACGGCAAGACGCACCAATCCCAAAGGCGGTTATTACAACGACCAATACCGCACCGCGTTTGTCGGTATTGCCCCTGCTTCTAACCCGCGTTTTGTGGTCGCCATCATGGTTGAAGACCCGCGTGTTTACAAATTTGGTGGTTTGGTTGCAGCACCCGTGTTCCGCAGTGTGATGAAAGAAGCCTTGCGTTTGTACAATGTGCCGTTTGACAAGCCGCTATCGGGTAAAGAAACCACTGCCGCCAGCATCGAAAGTGTCAATGACTTATAACAACCCTATGGAAAAAGCTATGATTACGTTGCAACCGATGATGTCTGCGCTATCGCTACCAGAAAGCGTGCGACAACTGTTAAACCCTGTCATGAATCAACCATTTGGGCAGTTTGTGGTCGATAGCCGTCAAGTGGTTCAGGGCGATGTATTTGTATTGCTAAAGAGTCAAAACGCGACCGACAGCCTCGATTTGGAAAAAGTTGCAGGTTATCTTGCCCAAGTCGCAGACAAAGCGGCGTTTGTGTTGTCAGAAATTGATGTATCCGCGATCCAGTCGCAGTTTATGTTGCCGATTATTTATTTACCCACCATTCGTGATTTTTTAGGTTCTCTGATTCAAACCAGTTTGCAACAGCAACATCCCACCAAGTTACCGGCGGTCATCGCGGTGACAGGCACCAATGGCAAGACCACCGTAAGCCAACTGGTCGCCCAACTCATCAGTCAATCAGGCATCAAAACTGCGGTGATGGGCACGGCAGGTAATGGCGTGCTTGGTGAAAAAGGGGCGCCAAATTTAACCCCAAGTACCCACACCACCTTAGAAGTCTTTAATCTGCAACATGCGATTGATGATTTTGCCAAGCAAGGCGTACAAGCCTTAGCCATTGAAGCCAGCTCTCACGGATTGCACCAACAGCGGCTGCAAGGCGTACCCATCAACGTGGCGATGTTTACCAATTTAAGTCGTGATCATCTCGACTATCATACTGACATGGACGATTATGCGCAGGCGAAAGCGCGACTGTTTGATAAAGCACATTTTCCCACCCTCACTCACGCGATTATTAATTTAGATGATGAATTTAGTGAATTGATGATTGAGGCGGCTAACGCATCCCATTTAACCGTGTGGACGTATAGCTTGACCAATGACCAAGCCGATTTTTTTGCCAAAACCATCCTGCCTAGTTTGCAAGGGGGTGATTTGACCATTGCTCTTTCAAAAGCTGTCACGCCACAAGGTGAATTAACGGTGAACAGTCCACTGTTAGGGCGATTTAATGTGGCCAATTTGTTGGCGAGTATCGCAGGCGCCTTCGCGTTATCACAAAGTGCCGCGATGGGATTGAGTGTGGCGCAAATCCAAGCGGCAGTGCCAACGCTTCGCGGTGCCACAGGTCGTATGGATCGGGTGCCATCGACCAGTAGCTGTTTTATCGTGGATTATGCGCATACGCCAGATGCGCTAGAGCAGGTGTTGACCAGTTTAAAATCGCACTGTACAGGTGAGCTGTGGGCGGTATTTGGCTGTGGTGGCGACCGTGATAAGGGTAAACGTCCACTGATGGCACAAGCAGGACTTCGCCTAGCTGACAAAGTGATTTTGACTGCCGATAACCCACGCAGTGAAGACCCCAACGCGATTTTGAACGATATGCAAGCGGGCATGACTTGCCAGCAGCACTATCAAGCCATTATCGAGCCAGACCGTCAAAAGGCGATTGAATATGCGGTGCAGCATGCCAAGCCTAGTGATATCGTGGTGATTGCAGGCAAAGGGCATGAAACCTATCAAGAAATCAAAGGGGTGCGCCACGATTTTGATGATAAAGTGGTGGTAAAAAACGCCATTGAAAAATTCGGCAAATAACTTAGCCTAGCATCATGAAAAAAATCTACCTAATCCGTCATGCCCAAAGCGAGTCCAATGCAGGGCAAGCAGTGCGCCCCAATCATGCCATTAATCTTACTGACGTTGGCAAGACGCAAGCGCAAGCATTGGCGGATTGGCTTACTGACCATATCAGCGAGCCAGTCACCGAGATTTTTGTATCCCAGTATCTTCGCACCCAGCAAACGGCTCAGCCTTATCTTCAAAGCACTAAGCGCACAGCCACTGTCATCGAAGAATTGCACGAATTTAACTTTTTGGATTTTGACACCATCAAGGATTTGTCATTTGATGACATCCGTGTGATTGCCGATGATTTTTGGCAACAGCATTCTGCGCACCGAGCCAGTGAGGTGACGGACAGTTTTGAGCATTTCGTAGCGCGGGTACAAAAAGTGCGTGCGTATTTTGATGCCTTGCCCGATGGCACCTATCTAGTATTTACCCACGGCATGTGGATTGGCATGCTTATCTGGCAACTGCTACTTGGCGATAGCCCGCGTCTATATAACATGAAAAAATTCCGTGAGTTTGAACTGGCAATGCGCCCCAAAAATTGCGAAGTGTTGTTGCTCGCTCCTGCAGGAATCAAGAAAGTATGGGTGCGCAATGATGGGCAAGATGACGAGATTCGCTAGTAATAAACTATAAAGAGACCCGAATAAAGAGACCCCAATAAAGAGACCCTAATAAAGAGACGACAATGACTGCATATATTTGGCAATCTGCCAACTTAACCGAAGCGCTAAAAGATCTAAACCCAACCTTTCACAGTGATTTTACCCAGACATCCAAAAAAATTATCACCGACACCCGCAAAATCGAACAAGGCGATATCTTTTTAGCCATCCAAGGCGATAACTTTGACGGCCATGATTATGTAAAAACTGCCAAAGATAAAGGCGCGGTCTTAGCGATTGTCAGCCGTGCAGTCGAAAGTGACTTGCCGCAACTCGTAGTGACTGATACAAAATTGGCACTCGGCAAATTAGGTGCTTACCGCCGTGACCAACATCCCAATCTAAAAGTCGTCGCGATTACAGGCTCGAGCGGTAAAACCACTGCCAAAGAAATGCTTGGCAGTATTTTAAACCGTATTGCGCCGACACTTATCACCCGCGGCAATCTCAACAATGATTTGGGCGTGCCGATGATGCTGCTAGAACTGACCGATGCGCATCGTTACGCCGTCATGGAGCTTGGTGCCAATCATGTCGGAGAGATTGCTTATACCACCCAGCTTGTCAAGCCTGATGTCGCTTGTGTGCTCAATATCGGCACGGCCCATTTGGGGGAGTTTGGCGGGCGTGATAATATCGCCAAAACCAAATCTGAGATTTATCAAGGATTAAGTGACGCAGGTACAGCGATTGTGCCATTTGGTGATGATTATTTTGATACGCTACTCAATAATGCCCAACAATTTACCCAAAATATTCTGACCTTTGGCGAGCGTGACGTGTCCTTGGCGGATGCTGGCGTGGATATGCAACAAGCCAAAGAAATTGGCTTAACAGATGAAGATACGGTGCTACTGATGGGCGATGTGTTTGCTGATGATGTGGAAGTCGGTAATACCAGTACATTTAGCCTAAATTTCAATTTTGAAATTGATGAAATCGAGAGTCAAAACGTCAGCTTAAACTTTGCAGGTGAACACAACATCAGCAATGCCTTAGCCGCCGCGGCCTGTGCGCAAGCTTTGGGGCTGTCGATTGATGATATCGCCAAAGGACTCGATGCCGCCAAACCTGCCAAAGGTCGGCTCAATTTTATTGAGTTTGGTAAACATACTTTAATTGATGATACTTATAATGCCAATCCCAGTGCCGTCCTTGCTGCCACGCAAGTGTTGGTGAGTCAAGGTGCGCCCACCATGTTGGTATTGGGCGATATTGGTGAGTTGGGTGATGCCGCGCAAGAGGAGCATCGCAAGCTCGGTGAGGCTATTGCCGCCTCGGGCGTGACTGTGCTGTATACGGTGGGGGAGTTAACGCCTGTTACCGTCGCGCAAGCGCAGGCATCCGGCATGCAAGCACAGGCATATCCAGATAAAGCCACCCTACTTGCAGCGATCAAAGATAAGCTGACGAGTAGTGATGACGCTTGGCATATCTTGTTTAAAGGCTCGCGCTATATGATGATGGAGCAGGTAATTGACGAGTTAACCCGTCAGCCATCCTAGCTAAAAACAGAGCTTTCATCAGCCATTTGATAAAAATTGGCTGATTTTTTGTGAATTTTTACTTAAAATAGTCAACTTTTCATGATGGTTTTTTGCTGATGAGTCAACGTGAGACGGTTCTTATAGACGGTTTTCACAGATAGTTTTCATAGCGAGTTTTCATTTATTTCATCATGATCATGATAGGGACATTGCATCCCTGTTTTACCCGACATTCCCTAAGGAGTCCACTCGTGCTATTGTGGTTATTTGAATGGCTAAGCCAATTTTATTCCCCATTTTCGGCTGTGTCATCGCTGACCTTACGCGTTTTATTAGCGGTGCTGACTGCGCTGGGTATCAGTATGGTGTTTGGTGGAAGCGTCATTGAACGGTTGCGGGCGCTCAAATATGGACAAGCCATTCGTAACGACGGTCCACAAAGTCACCTTGCCAAAACAGGCACACCCACCATGGGCGGGATTTTGATTTTGGGCAGTATTTTGGTGACCACGCTATTATGGGCGAATCTAACCAACCCTTACGTATGGATTTTGATGGTGGTCTTGGTGATTTTTGGCGCCGTGGGCTGGGCAGATGACTGGCTAAAAATCAAATATAAAGACCCAAAAGGCTTGATTGCACGCAAAAAATATTTTTGGTTGTCGGTTGGTGCTTTATTTGTGGGTGTGTCCTTGTACTGGATTGCCAGTCAGCAGCCGCATGTGGCGACAGCTCACGCCATGCAAGATTTACTGATTCCGTTATTTAAAAACGTGTCAATTCCTTTCTCCGCTGTACCATTGGGTTTGGCGTTTATTATCTTTACTTATTTTGTGATTAACGGCACCTCAAATGCGGTCAACTTAACCGATGGTTTGGATGGTCTCGCCATTTTTCCTGTGGTGTTGGTCGCGGCAGGCTTAGGGGTGTTTGCTTATGTGTCAGGGGATTTTCGCTTTGCTGAATATCTCCACGTGCCCTATATTGCTTATAATAGCGATGTCACAGTCGTGTGTGGTGCCATGGTTGGGGCAGGCTTAGGGTTTTTATGGTTTAATGCCCATCCCGCCCAAGTGTTTATGGGCGATGTTGGTGCATTAGCCTTGGGCGCGATGCTTGGCACCATTGCTGTGATGACGCGCCAAGAGATTGTGCTGTTCATCATGGGTGGTTTATTTGTGGCAGAAGCGGTATCGGTCATGCTACAAGTAGGCTCTTACAAACTGCGTAAAAAACGCATCTTTCGCATGGCGCCCCTGCATCACCATTTTGAAGAAGGCGGCTGGAAAGAAACCCAAGTGGTCACCCGTTTTTGGATTATTACCATTGTCTTGGTTATTTTAGGGCTGATGACGTTGAAACTTCGCTAACTTTGCTAACTTTGCTACGCTCGCTAACGGCGCTTTGCATCAAATGGCATCTTTGGATGTCATTTTTTTTGTCTGTATTTATTTGCGCATGTGCAAAAAATTAAATATGTTATAATTTTTCTATGGTGATGACTAAATTATATGCAGGAATTTTGATGACAAGCCACTGATATAGCAGAGCACTGTCACAATAAGGAGGTGTGTGTTGAAAGTAACTATTAATGAAATCCCTGTTACACTAGCTTGTAGTGAGGCAGGCAAACAAGCGCTTAACACGGTTGAAATGACGCTTAGACAACGCCAGTTTATCTTATTGATTAAGGAAAATACTAGCTTGGGCGAGCAAGCGGTGAGCAATTTATTGTCTAAGTTAGATTTACAACAACTGATTGAAAAAGGCTGGATTAGCTGCGATGTGCCGCTAGGGCAAATTTTCAAACAATCTAGCACCCCTGTTGCAGCGTTGGCAAGCGCTATTGCCAGTACAGACGCACCATCCGCTGAAACTGAAACTGTATTGAGCAAAAAATGCTGTGATAAAAAGACGGGCGTGAAAAATTTACAGTCATTCCTAAATACTTATACCAATGCTAAGCTAGCGGCTCCTACCATCCCTGATGTGTCAAACATTGACTTGCCATCGCTGCGAGCAGCGGACACCTCACAGCAGCATCCGATAGCAGATTCAGCACTGGCATTAAAAATACCTGAGGCACTGCAGCCAAAAATGGCTCAAGTGCATGAAGATATTATGATTTTGCAAAGTCTGATAGACGACTGATTTTGCGCAGTTACAGCGGGTTACACGCTTTGGGTTTTTAACGGTTTTTTTTGAGATATTTTTATGGTGGCATTGCCTTCGACATTTTCTGCAATTTTTCGCTGCCCGATTTGCCAAAGTCCGCTAAAGGTGGGTGAAAAAGTTTGGCAATGCACGGGTGAAAATCCGCAGCAGCGGCAACATGACTTTGATGTCGCTAAACAAGGGTATGTGAATCTACTGCCGGTGCAAAATAAGCATAGCAAAAACCCTGGCGATAGTGATGAGTCGATTATGGCGCGGCGTCGTTTTCTACAAGCGGGGTTTTATCAGTCGCTGCAAGATGGGCTGTATGACTTTTGCAAAGGGCTATTATCCTCCCAACCATCGGTAAATTGGCTAGACATTGGCTGTGGCGAGGGGTATTACACTGAGCGATTTTTACAGCTTAACCCAAGTAAGTTAGTCGCGCTTGATATCAGCAAACCTGCCGTACTCGCCACTGCCAAACGACTTAAACCAATTAGCACGACCACACAAAAATATTGCTTAGTGGCATCTGCTTCGCAAGTACCATTGGCCAATCAGGCGGTGAGTATATTGACCAGTATTTTTAGCCCGATTTTGGCGGATGAATTTCATCGGTTGGTCAGCGATCAGGGCTTTTTAGTGATTGCCAAGCCTGCCGTCAATCACTTGATTGAGATGCGTGATGGGCTATTTGAACAAATCGTGGCGCACGACTCAGACAAATTTATCGATGAATTAGCACCGTATTTTGCGTTGGTTAAGCAAACGCGGGTGGAAACCACGATTTCGCTTACCGCTACGCAGTTACAAGATTTATTGACTATGACGCCCTATGCGTTTCGGGCGCAGCCAGCCAGACGTGAAGCATTAATCGACCGCTGCCAGCAAGCAGGGTCAATGGGCTTTACGACCGATTTTATGATTTATGGGTTTCAAAAAATTTGTTTATAAAAAAAGCGCCCGTCAGTGGGCTATTCTTTTACCTTATAAACAGCCTTAAGCGCGCGGATGATGCTGCTGATGCAGCTGTTGCAGTCTTGCCGTAGCCACATGGGTATAGATTTGGGTAGTTGATAAATCACTGTGACCCAATAACATCTGTACACTGCGCAAGTCAGCGCCGTGATTGAGCAAATGAGTAGCAAAGGCATGACGTAAGGTATGCGGAGAAATTTCGCTTTCGATGCCGGCTTGCTTGGCGTAACGTTTAATGACATACCAAAAGTTTTGGCGGGTCATGTAGCCGCCTTGTTGGGTCAAAAATACCGCTTGGCAGCGACTTTCTCGCCCATTTTTCATAATACATAGCTGCGGTCGCGCCAGGGTCAAATAATCGGTCAATACATCAATCGCCACTTCGCCAAGGGGTACTAGCCGAGTCTTATCACCTTTACCGGTAACCTGTAACCAGCCTGCATTGAGATTGACTTCACTTAACGATAAATGAATAAGCTCAGAGACACGCAGCCCGCAGGCATAGAGCACTTCAAACATGGCTTGGTCACGCATGCCCAAAGGGGTCGATGTATCTGGGCTGGCAAGTAGGGCATCGACATCACTTTCGGATAAATCTTTGGGCAGCGCGCGCCCAAGTTTTGGGGTCTTGATATGCTCACACGGGTTGTCATCACGCTGATTGGCGTTGATTTGCCATAAAAAAAACTGTTTGAGCGATGATAAGGCACGCGCTTGGCTGCGCGCTGTTTTGCCTTGTTTATAGAGCGCCGCTAGGCAAGCCAACACGTCACTGGCGTCCCAACGGGTGATGGCTTTGCTACAGGTGGTTTCACACAGCATCAAGTCACGAATATAAGCATTTCGCGTATTGGTGGCAAGTCCCCGCGTAAGCAATTCTTGGCGAAACTGCTGAATATAACTGGGCTCATCATGAAGGTGTAAGGCTTTGACTTGGCGAGGTTGGCGCGCGGGGACTTGGGACATAAATGACTTGAAATCTCGGGATAAGGGGGTGTTTTTTTAACCAGCTTTTTTCTTAATCCAGTAATGATACACATTGGCATGCGGATCAGGATTTTGATGTTGTTGCGGGTTGATGATGTCTTGCCGTTCGATAAGTTCATGCCCCAGATGGCGACAAAAATTGGGGATATCGCGCGTGGTCGCAGGGTCAGTGGCGATGACGTGAATCACCTCTCCCGACTGCGCTTTACGAACAGTTTTATGCAGTAGCATAATCGGCTCTGGACAAATCAGCCCTTGGGTATCGAGTTGGTAATTGGCATCAGGCATGTTGAGTCTCTGTTTGTTGACTTTCTTGGATAAAATTAAAAAAACGGGTTAAATTGGCTTTAAACATAAACGCCACCCCAATCCAGGCGGCTAGGGCGACATAGCTACTGATAACAAACAAGCCAAATCCCATACCGATACACAGCGCAAGCATGCTCGGCTGGCTTAAACGGTAACGGTATAAAATAAACGCCACATAGCAGGATAGCGGTATGGTCAGTCCAACAAGTCCGTAAGGCACCCAATGAAACAAAGTATAAATCGTTTGACTGTCCTTAAACTGTGACAAGCTCTTTAGGGTACCAAATAATAAAAATAGCGCAATTGCCAAATAAACCAGATAAATTGACCATTTGTTGAGTCGCTGTGCGTGCTCAATCAAACCAAGAACAGGGGCAGAAAAGCCTTTGGTCGTTGGCGTAGTAGGTGCATTTAATTGAGTCATGATAACAGCGCTCCTTCGCCACTTCTAAGCCAACTGCCGAGCATAATCGCTGAGGCGATACTATCAATCGGCTCTTTGTCACTTTTGATTAGACCATATTCCCAAGCCAAATTTTTGGCTTCACGGCTAGTTAAGCGCTCATCCGCCAAAATAATCGGCCGTGGTCGATGCGCTTCCTCGAGCTGGTGTTTAAGCCTACGAGCAAATTTTTTGGCACGATTGCCAAGCTCAGATGCAGAGCCATCCATATTCAGCGGCAAACCGATGATGATGGTGCTCACTTGCCATGACTCAATAATTTTTAGCAATTCATCCCAATTGGGTTTGCCATTATCCATTTTAAACTGCATCAACGGGCTTGCGGTTTGGGTTAAGGTATTGCCCAAGGCGATACCCATTTTTGCGATGCCAAAATCAAGCCCCATCACCGTTTCGATAGTGTGGGTGTGATGGGTATCTTGCGCCATAGTCAGGTTAAGCATGCCCGATATCCGTACTCAGTTTGTTAAAATCAACGCCCAACTGCTGAGCGGCGACTTGCCAGCGAGTCTGATGGTCAATATCAAACAATAATCCCATTGATGCCGGCAAAACAAACCAATCACCTTGGTTGATTTCTTCTTCTAGCTGCCCTTTTCCCCAGCTGGCATGACCTAGACAAAGCTCAAAATGCTCAACGCCTTGACCATTGGCGATACTTTGTAAAATATCCTTGCTAGTGGTGATACAGACGTTTTCGGTGATGGCAAACGAAGATACCCAATCTGGCTGTCCAGTATGGAGCACAAACCCAACTTCCGGGTTCATGGGGCCTCCATCTAAGGGTAATTTTCGGTGCAAGTCGGTGATTGTCACATCAATATTTAATTCTTCAAAAAGTTTGGCAACGTTGCTGGTTTCGATGGGTTTGTTAATTACTAGCCCTAACGCGCCTTGTTGGTCTTGACGGCAAATATAGACCAAAGATTGATAGAAAATCCCGCCGTCAATATTGGGCGAGGCTATCAAAAAATGGTTGGTAAGATTTTGGTTTTTTGACATTCAGTGGCATACCTAATTAAAAGCGACTTAAAAGCGGCAAACATTAAAAACAATAAGCATTAAAAGCGATAAACATTAAAAGCGACAAGCAATGTTAAATTAACTGACACGGCGACTTGCTAGCAAACTGCGCGCGTGTTTTAGCGTGTCTTCGGTGATATTGACCCCGCCCGACATGCGCGCTAATTCCTGTACTTGGTCATCGCCCGACAGAATTTTTAAGTGAGACTGGGCTTTCTCTTGTTGGGTTTTGTACACCAAAATATGCTGATGGGCTTGTGCCGCGACTTGCGATTGGTGGGTGATAGCAATGATTTGTTGTTCTTCACCCAGTTCACGCAGTAACTCGCCTACCACTTGCGCCGTGCCACCACTGATACCCACATCTACTTCATCAAATACCAATAACTGACGGGTGGTGGTTGCCATATCGGTGGTCGTATTACGGCAAACCCCTTGCGCATCAATGACTTGCATGATAAGGGCTAGTCGTGATAATTCACCGCCTGAGGCGATTTTGTGAATCGGTTGCATCGGCATACCGACATTGGCACTAAATAGCAGTTCAATTTGCGATAACCCGATACTTTGTGGTTTATCAAGTGGGGTAAATTCAAATGCTGCCTGCACATTGGGCAGTGCCAATGGTTTTAACCGTGTGACTAGGGCTTCAGCTAACGTCTTGGCATTGGCTTGGCGACTGTCATCCAACGCTTGGGCTTTTTGCAAGTAGGCTTGATAAGCTTGTTCAATTTGCTCTGCCATTGCTTCAGGCGACATCACCGATTGCAAATCATCTAATTGCTGTTGCCAGGCTTGGCTGTCTTCAACAAGGCTTTCAGGGGTGGTGTGATATTTACGCGCGAGTCGGTGGAACGTCGATAACTGCTCATCAAGTAACGCTAACCGCTTGGGGTCAAGGCTTTGTCCTTCGGCATAATTGCTCAAAGTGCTAGCCACTTCAGCGATTTGGGTATGTGCTGAGTACAACTGTTCAACGCAATCCGCATAGGTTTGGCTAAGCTCGGTTTGCGCTTCACACAGTTTAATCGCCCGATTAAGCAGGCTTACCACATCGGGCTCATCACTGTCATTATCCAGTAATTGCACCGACAAGGCGGCTTGCTGCATGAGGTTTTCAAGGTTAGATAATTCATCGTATTCAGCTTCAAGTTCACTGTACAAGACAGTGGCAATTGGCTCAATATCGGCTAATTGATTGGTCAATAGCTGAATTTGCTGCTGGCGCAATTGCTCGTCTTTGGCGTGCTGCGCGGCTTGTGATTTAAGGCGTTCGTACTGCAAAAAAGCCTGTTTCACGTCGTTTGCTTGGCTGTTTAAGCCTGTGGCACTATCCAGCCATTCCATCACAAATTGCGGACGTAACAAACTTTGCTGGGCGTGTTGGCTGTGAATATTGACCAGTAACCCACCTAAAGTTTTAAGCTCATTCATACTAATGGGCATGCCATTGAGCCAAGCTTTACTACGAAGCGCACCGTTTTGGTTAGCAAGTTGCCGGCGAATCAGCAGCGTATCGTCTTCAAATGGGTAATTTTGCTCACTAAGCCATGCCATGACTTCGGGTAATTGACCGATATTAAATTCTGCAAAAGCGTCTGCCGTGGTCTGTCCATGCCGAATCAAACCTGCGTCACTACGACCACCCACGCACAAGGTCAAGGCGTCAAGCAACAGTGATTTACCAGCACCTGTCTCGCCAGTGATAATGTTAAATCCAGCATTCATCTCAATCTCAGCATTGGTGACGAGTGCTAAATTTTGTAAGGTTAACTGTGTCAGCATATCAATCCTATCATTGACGTTAAGAGTGGCACATTGGCGGTCAAATTTGCAAAAACTTTATTGTAACCTGGTCATGAAAAGCTCACAATAATCCTAGACAAGTCTTCAAAAATCAGTAAAAATTCCATCTAGCTGTTTCACACTAAACAATAGCATAATTGGGACAATTACAAAATAAGCAACGCAAAAATCAAATTTCCGTCAGCTGGCTATCTTTGATGGGTATCTGTGTCTAGCAATCTTCGCCTAGTCAAGTTAAGGGCGGTTTCATCGATTGTGATAAAACATAGATTGTTATAATAGATTGTCATAAAAGTTGACTAAATTTGATGCTATCCTATTGCTCTAAACAACGTCTGCATAAGGATAACGGAACATAATTTTTTATCAACCGTTAACAATCTATCGGCAATAGCAGTGGCTGATTGCGACAAGTCACGGACTGCGTTTGATTATAAAGCCCATTTGTCGATTAAAAAAAGCGGGTTGCCGCAAAACGACTTGCCCATCTTTATAATTCTTTATAATTTTTTATAACAAGGCAGCGTTATCAAGTCAACTGACTGTGTATTTTAAGGAGAATCTCATGACGTCACCTAATCGTTTCGACCATGTATCGGTAGAAAAAATAGCGAATGTTTACTATGAAGGTCGTACTTTTAGTCGGACCGTTTGGTTTGAAGATGGACGCAAAAAAATGCTAGGAATCGTGCTACCTTGTGATGCCGATGTGCCAGCCTATGAATTTAAAACCGACTCATCTGAACGTATCGAAATTTTGGCAGGCGAGTGTGAAGTCAAACTGGCAGGCGAGGAAGAATTTACTTATTACCGTGCCGGTCAAGCGTTCTTGGTCGAAGGGCATAGCAGTTATGAGCTACGTAATGAAGCAGTCGTGCAGTACATTTGCCACCTAGAAGGCTAGCAGATAATCTACAAGGCTAGCGGCAAGGCAAATATAAAATTGAAGAAAAGGGTCATCAATCATGGCAAAACCGAGTTATTTTTATGGCATTCATGCCGTGCAATCCATCTTGCAACACCGCGGTATCGATGGGTTGACACTCTTTATTCAAGACGGTAAAAAACAAGATGATGCCACGGTAGCCAACATCACTGAGCTTGCCCAAACCTACGGGATTGCGATACAAATCAGCGCCAAAGACAAACTCACCAAACTTGCAGAAAGTCCGCAGCATCAAGGCGTGGTATTGCAAGCCCGCCCTGCTGAACTCCAAGATGAAGCAGATCTCAAATACTTAGTTGACAAACACCAAGCCGAGCGAAAACCGCTATTGCTACTGGTGCTTGATCAAATCACCGACCCGAACAACCTTGGCGCATGTTTGCGTACCGCCGTGGCAATGGGCGTCTCAGCCGTCATTATTCCCAAAAATCATAGTTCAAGCATCACCCCAGCCGTGGCAAAAGTCGCCGTCGGTGCGGTGGAATTAATGCCTTTTATCCAAGTCACTAATCTTGCGCGTACGCTCACTGACATCAAAAAACAAGGGGTGTTTGTGTTTGGTACGGCACTCGATGACACGGCAAAGCCCGTGCAAGACTGTGATTTGACAGGTGATGTGGCGATTGTGATGGGCTCAGAAGGTGACGGTATTCGCCGTTTGACAGCAGATACCTGCGACCAGCTGGTTTATATCCCGATGCCCGGCAATGAACATGGGCAAATCCAAAGCTTAAATGTCAGTGTCGCCACTGGCATGGTGCTATATGAAGCCAGCCGTCAGCGTTTTAAGAAATAATTTACGTTATCAGTAATGTTTACCAATCTTTTAGACTTTGATGAAGAAAAAATTTGGTCTGGCACAATTTTAAGAATTTGTTTGTCTGAAAAGTCAGAGTTTTATTATACCGACAAAGTTTTTGACCTAATGGTATTTGAGAACTATACGGAAGTGATGGGCTTAGATGCTGTAATCATCAATGGCTATAAAGCAGGAAAAATCAGCTTTTTCTTTCCTAAAGATGCTTATTATGACATGTCGCTTTATTCAGTTAGTACAAAATGGCTGCAACAAAATTTATTGGCGATTTTGAATATTGAGCCAAATAAAGCAGATATATTTATTTTGAAAAGTCAGAACGTATTGCCTTTTAGTAACTAAAGAATTTGTTGAAACCCATAGTTAAAATAATAAAATGAATCTTTAATAAGTAAAAAAATATCAAAAAGGAAAAATATAATGCAATTTGCCATTATTGGACTGGGTGTTTTTGGTATTACCTGCGCTAAAGAGCTTGAAAAATTGGGCAACCAAGTCCTAGCGATTGATATTGATGAAAAACTGGTCGATGACATCAGTGAATATGTCACCCGTGCCGTGATTGCTGACGCCACCGACAAAGACACCATAGAAGAGCTTGACCTTGCAAGTTTCGACGGGGTACTCGTGAGCATTGGTGATAACCTTGAAGCCAGCTTGCTATGTACACTCAACCTACTAAGCCTAAACGTACAAAACCTATGGGTAAAAGCCAAAACCGACTCCCATCACCAAATCCTACAAAGCTTAGGGGTGAACAATATTATTCACCCCGAACAAGACATGGGGATTCGTATTGCCCAAAAAATGAACTATCCGATGGTCAAACAATACATGGCGTTGGGTGACGAGCAGTTTTTGGTTCGCCTAGACCCACCTGAGCAGTGGCGAGGGCACCCGTGGTCGGATGTACAACACAGCCATCCTGATATTACTTTTATCATGCTAAAACGCAACCAGCAAATCTTTAACCAATTACCCGATGGCTTTTTCTTTCAAGGTGGTGATAAATTGGTGGTGGGTGGTGATACCCAAGCGCTGCGTCGCCTTGCCAAAGCCATTCGGCAAACGGCTATTTAGCCCACCACTCACGCAAAAAAGGTAATTAGGTGTAGATATGCCGTTTCGTGAAGTCAAAAAAGGCGAAAAACCAAAGATTGTTGATAAATCAAAACCCAGTACTCACGACCTAGAGACGCCTACCAGACAGGGACTGCAGTTGTCCTCGCCTGCGATTTTGTCCTTGGGGTTTTTAGCGTTAATCGTGATGGGGACGGTTTTGCTGTCATTGCCAATTGCCACAATTCAACCGATTAGTATCCTAGCGGCAGCCTTTACCGCGACGTCTGCGGTGACCGTCACGGGGCTAAATGTCGTGGATACCGCTAACTATACCACGTTTGGACAATTGGTGATTGCCGCGCTGATTCAATTTGGCGGTCTAGGCTTTATGACCTTTGCAATTTTGGTATTGACCAGTCTGCAAGGTAAAATGGGATTATCCGGCTCAATCACGGCGCAAGAAGCGTTGGGTACTCATAGCAACCAAATTGGCAGTACCGCCAAAGCGGTAATCAAAATTGCCTTTATCACCGAGAGCTTGGGTTTTTTAGGGTTAACGCTATTGTTAGCACCGCTAAAAGGGCTAAAAGATGCGATGTATGAAGCATTTTTTCTGTGTATCTCAGCGTTTAACAATGCAGGTTTTGCGTTAAATGGCAACAATATGACTGCCTATGTGCACCAGCCGATGATTAGTTTTATCATAAGCTTGCTTATTATCACGGGCGGCATCGGGTTTTTGGTGATTTTAGATATCATCAAACACAAGCGCTGGCAAAAATTTACCCTGCACACCAAAGTCATGGTTTTGGGCACGTTAGCGCTCAATATCATTGGTTGTATACTGTATTGGTTACTTGAGCGTCATAACGCCAAAACGATTGGCGGATTGAGCGAAGCTGGGCAGTGGTTTGCATCTTGGTTTATGGCGGTGGCGTCACGTACCGCAGGTTTTAATAATATTGATTATAGCCAAGTGACAGATGCCAGTACGTTATTGACCTTTATATTGATGTTTATTGGCGCAGGCTCAATGTCCACAGGTGGCGGTATCAAAATTGGCACCTTTGTGGTTATCCTAGCATCGACTAGGGCATATTTGCGTCAGCACCCGCAAGTGACGATTTTTCATCGTGCTATCTCTGATCACTTGGTAAAAAAATCGTTTGCGGTGATGAGCACCTCGATTTTGATGATTGCTTTAGCGGCGTTTATTTTAACGATATTTGAGCCAGAAGGGCATTTGACTGATATTTTATTTGAAGTGATATCGGCATCGGCAACGGTCGGTTTATCGCGAAATTTCACCCCGACATTGAGTGAACCTGGGCAATGGGTGATTATGTTTATGATGTATATGGGGCGTCTTGGACCATTAACCTTGGCGTATTTTATCGCCACCCCTAAACCGACCCGTATTCGTTATCCTGAGACCCATACCCTTATTGGTTGAGTTGGCGCCCTTATTGGCTAAGTTGGCTAATTCAACAGGGTTAGCGAAGCAGCAAAGACCAAGCAAAAATTTTACACAGCGGTTGGTGCACCCAAGATATTCAAAACCTAAGATACTTAAAACCTAACGAAGCTATCGCCAAATCGTGTATGATGATGGTCTACAACTGGTGAATTGAGCGATTTAGTAAGTTTTAAGGTTATGAGTAGTTATATTTTAGATACAGAAGCGCATGGATTGGTTGAGCCACATGCGACCGAAATCGCCTACATTGGCGTGGTGTTTAGTCCAGCAGGCGAGCTGATACTGCACACCCACAACGCCTTTGAGCAGCGCTTTAACCCACACAAAAAAATTACTTTGGGCAGCCAAGCCATCACAGGGATTTTTGACGACGATGTGGCAGACAAGCCGCCGCATACTGATTTTCAGTTACCAAAAGACTGCGAGTATCTGATTGGGCACAATATCGACTTTGATGCTGACGTACTGACCAATGCCGAATGTGATTTATCAAACATTAAGCGTATTTGCACTTTGGCACTGGCGCGGCATTTTTTCCCGCAGTTAGATAGCCATAGTTTGGGGGCGCTACTGTGTTTTTTTGAGCCACAAGTTGCCAAAAAAAATATCAAATTCGCGCATGGTGCCAAATACGATATTTGGTTTACTTTTTTGGTATTAAAAGCTATCTGCTATCAGCATCGCATCACCGATATGGCACAGCTGTATCAAGCCAGTGAACATGCCCGAAAACCCACGGTAATGCGCTTTGGCAAACATAAAGGGGTTGCCATTAAAGACTTGCCGGCTGATTATGTCGATTGGCTGCTCAAACAAGCTGACCTTGACCCGTATTTACACCTTGCACTCACCGAAAATAGCGCAGGCAATCATGGCAACCTTCTATGATTGAGTCCTTGCGCTATGATTGAAGCCCTGAAGTGCCAAAATGATTACGCGCCAAATTGCGGTTTAACAATCACTAAAATCACCACCGCGACTAAAATAAATACAGGCACCTCATTAAACCACCGCCAAAAAACATGGGTTTTATAGTTAGGGTTGTCAATCAGTTTTAAGCGAAATCGACCACAAGCTACATGATATACCGTCAACGCAATGACGTAGGCTAGCTTGATATGTAGCCAAACTTGGGTTTTATAACTGTCCCAATTAGGTAGCAGCATACACAAGCCAAAAATCCAAGTGGCAATCATCGCAGGTGTCATGATGCCGCGATACAGTTTACGCTCCATCAACGCAAATCGATCTTGACTGATTTTATCGGTACTCATGGCATGATACACAAACAAGCGTGGTAGATAAAAAATCGCGGCAAACCAACACACCAATGAAATCACATGCCAGGCTTTAAACCATAAAAAATATTCTGTCATTGCTTACCCCGATGATGATGCAACTAAATAAGCTTGCCCAAAATAGCTTATTCTAAATCAGCTTACTCTAAATAAACTTGCCCTAAAAAAGTCTGCAAATAGCCGTTATTTTAAAGTCTGCATGACAGCAAGTAAATCCGAGATTTGTTGTTCACTATGACGAGCGCTTACGCAAAAGCGTAGCCGTGCTGTGCCTACCGGCACCGTAGGTGGGCGGATTGCCGAGACCCAAAAACCGCGAGATTTTAACGCATTGGCAAGCTGCAGGGTTCTGTCATTATTGCCAATGACCACAGGAATAATGGCTGTGGTCGGTATTTGATTATCAATACCTACTTGCCAATTTTGCTGCACTAGCCCTTGACTGAGCTGTTTGATATTGGCAAGTAATTGATCGCTGCGCAAAGTATCGGTGTGCGACATGGCAATGCTAGTTTCAGTCACGCTGGCAAGCACAGGGGGCATCGCCGTGGTATAAATAAATGAACGGGCAAAATTGGTCACATAGTCAATCAACTCACTCGAACCTGCGACAAATGCGCCACTGGTACCTATCGCTTTACCAAAGGTGCCGATATAGATATCCGCTTGCGGTTGGGCTTTTTTATAAGCCTGATAGGGCAAACCAAAACCGTGCGCATCATCGACCATCAAGGCGCATTCATAACGAACTGCTAACGCATGCAGTGCATCCAAATCGGCAATGGTACCATCCATACTAAAAATATGATCGGTGACAATCAGTTTTTGCTTAGCGCTACTTTGCGAAAGCAGCTGCTCTAATTGGCTATAATTGCGATGCACAAAACGCATGATTTTGGCACGGCTAAGGATTGCCCCATCGACAATGGAGGCATGGTTGAGCTTATCGCTAAAAATCACGCTGTCTTTACCACACAACGCTTGAATCACACCGACATTTGCCATATACCCTGTGCTAAAAGTTAATGCCCGTTCATAGCCTGTCACTTGGGCAAGGGTGGTATCCAATTGTTCATGCCAAAGCGTATGCCCCGTAATCAGGTGCGACGCGCCACTACCGACTTGCTGAATAGTTTTTGCAGCTTGGCTAAACGCTTGTATGAGTTGCGGGTCGGTGGCAAGTCCCAAGTAATCATTGCTGGCAAAGTTGACGTAAGTTTTGCCACCTATGTCAATGGTGGGCGTCACGCCATGACGAATGGGCGTCAGTTGACGATACAGGTCTTTTTGGCACTGTTCATCAAGGGCCGATTGAAGGGCAAAATTGGCTAACATACTTTTGGACTCTGTTAAAGCATCGTTAAAACATCTAAGAAAAAACCGCCACTTCGGCGGTCTCTTGGCATATCAAACGACAGCCAAACTCCCGATGCGACCATTCATCGCATTGGTCACCGGGATTTGTCTAGGCTCGGCTTTTTCAACCGTCAACCCTAAATCGGCAATCAACTGATCATCATGATTGGTGGTAGCATTATCGGTGGTCAATAAACGATTCCCATAAAAGAAAGAATTGGCACCTGCCATAAACAACATGGCTTGCTCGGCATCGGTTAAGCCTTCACGACCTGCGGCAATACGCACATAGCTAGTTGGGCAAGCAAGGCGCGTGACAGCAATGGTGCGAATCCACTCAAGCACAGGCAAGCGCGTGCCTTGCAGCTGATCTGCAATCGGCGTGCCTTCAATGGGTACTAGCATATTGATTGGGACTGATTCAGGGGGGGTTGGCAGATTAGCCAGTTCTGTGAGTAGATTGATGCGGTCATCACGACTTTCACCCATACCGATGATACCACCTGAGCAAATATTAATGCCTGCTTGGCGCACATGGTCAAGGGTAGTTAGACGGTCATCATAACTACGGGTGGAAACGATATGGTCATAGTACTCGCGTGAGGTATCAAGGTTATGGTTGTAGTAATCGAGTCCCGCTTCAGCAAGTACTTGCGCTTGGTTACCCGATAACATGCCAAGCGTCATACAGGTTTCTAACCCCAATGCTTTGACTTCTTTAATGAGCTCAACCACATACGGCATATCTCTATCGTTTGGATGTTTCCATGCAGCACCCATACAAAAACGGCTAGAGCCAGCGGCTTTGGCTTTTTTGGCCTCGATAATCGCTTTTTGTACTTCGATTTTCTTTTCAGGTTGTAAGTCGGTGCTATGATGTCCTGACTGTGAGCAATAGCCGCAATCTTCAGGACAATTGCCTGTTTTTATTGATAGCAGGGTACTGACTTGTACCGCATTGGGTGGAAAGTGTTCGCGAAGTTTGTTTTGCGCGAGCAACAGTAAATCCATCAAAGGTAATTCAAACCAAGCTTGGATTTGCTCGCGAGTTGGGCGGCTTTGGGGGGTCAGTGTGGTGCCAATTGGTTGTGTTGGTTCTTGAATTGCTAATAAGTCTGCCATGACAGCTATAATCCTAATTAAAACAAAGCTAAAAATGATAAAAGGTGTCTCATCATACCAAAAAAAAACAACCACCTAAAGTGATTGTTTTTTATCATTTAATAACAATGGCTTATTTGTCTTTTGCACTGTCACCACGAGTGATTGAAATATTGGTGATGGGAGATTTATCATCAGTGACTGCGCTAGTTTTGACATTGTCGGCAATGACCTCATCAGACGCATGCTTTGCCTCAATCTCAGCAGATTTACGCAGCGCAGGCGTTAAGTTGTCATTATCCGCTGATTTGGCAAACACGTTGTCAGGACGGATACTATCATCATCTGCCGTACTATCTTGAGCGTTATTAGTATCTTTAGCCGCTTCATACTTCTCTTCGATGGCTTTATTATCGGATGCATCAGAATCACTGGCTGTTTCGTCGGTAAGCTTTTGCTTAACTTGTTCGACTTTATCTTTTTCCTCGCTGACTTTTTCTTTGGCTTCATCGTTTAGCGCATCTAGTTTATCATCGGCTTGGGTTTTTAACGCGTCAACCTTTGATTTAGCATCGTCTAGTTTTTCACCGGCCAAGCTTTTAACATCAGCTAATTTTTCAGCTGCTTGGTCTTTGACGTCTTCAAGCTTGGTTTTAGCATCGGCAAGTTTATCATCTTTGGCTGCTTTTGCTTCATCAAGCTTTTGAGTGGCAGTTTCTTTAGCGTCATCAATTTTATCAGCCGTTTGCGCTTTAACCTCATCCAATTTTTCTTTGGTTTCGCCAAGTTTTTCATTAGCGGTGGCTTTAATATCCGCTAATTTTTCGCTCGCATCTTCTTTGAGGGCATCGATTTTTTCTTTGGCTTCGGTTTTTAGCTCATCAAATTTTTCCACCGCGTCATCTTTGATCTCAGCCGCCTTCGCCTTAAGAGTATCTAATTTGCTCGTAGCTTGTGTGTCGCTGTCAGCATTGACGTCTTTGGTGTTTGATTCATTAAAGTATTTGCTGCTACCAGATGCTTTACCTGCGCTCGCGCCCCCAATCATTGCTAGGGCTTTGCTGCAAAGTTCTTTGGCAAAAGGTGTGGCTTTTTCAATTAATGGTTTTGCTTGTTCAACCACAGGTTTAAGTGGCTCAGGTACTTTTGGCACAATAAATTTTGCAACTTGGTTAAACCACATCAGCAGTGAATAATCACCAGACATTTTTAAATCGCCATTTTGGATGCCCGTCATAAATGCCGTCGCTTCACCTTTAGTGAGCAATTTCACACCGGTCATTGAGTCTTTAAAGGTAATCGTCAACGTTGGCTCTTTAGCTGGACCTGCATGTTGGCTAAAAGTACCGTTATTAATCTCATAATAGCGTGACGTTTGTTCCGCATCGCTGCCGAGTTGGATAGTAAAATTACGGTTTTCTAATAAGCCTTTAAATTTGTCATCGCCCATTTTGGCAAGTTGGGTTAGACGCAAGCCAACGGCAAACAATAATACGTCAAGCGGATCTGATTTGATTTGGGTTAATTGAGATAACATACGTGTCCTCCAAAATTATAGATTTTATAGATATTGCAATGCGCAAGGTCTTTAAATAAATGACCATACTTAAGTCACTCATTTCAAAGAAATTATAATTCGCTATTACAAAGGATTTAATAGCTTTGTTATACAGTATATTATAAGGTCATCGATGCCAAGTTACAGTAATGTTTAACATATCAGTATCATTTTTTGTAATCAAAGCGTTTGATTTGTGTATTTAAACGCCGTTAGATAGCGAACCTTTTACCTTTATCAAGCTAAAGCGGATAAAAAACCCATCAACATGATGGGTTAAATAACTTGCTATAGCGATAAGGTGGCGAGGTTGTTATTACTGTTTTGAGTCAAACACAGAAGCATGACGAACAAAGTTTTGATGAAAATCGGTATCTTTTTCTAACACCACAGGACGATGACCGGCGCTCATTTGGACACTGCTTTTTAACATGGTTTGGTTGGTAGCAGCTTGACTTGCGGCTTTGTTAAACTTAGGTTTTCCATTTAACGCTATCACAATCGGAATCATCGATAAGCCAATTGCCGCCACATAGGCATCCGTACCAGTCAACGATGAGAGCGTGACCACTGCCCAATGCAGCCCTTCCACCGAAATCCAGTACACCATGCCCAACATAAAATAGCCCAATACAAAACGATAAGGGGTAAACGCAATCGCTAGCATACCGACAGTCACTAGAACGATTAAAAACAACCAGTTAGAAGTTAACGACGTAGCAGCTAATAATAGACTTGCCGAAATAAGCATGGTTGACCTCATGAAAAGTTATTAAAAACAACTACTTAAAATAAATTAAGTAAAAGCTTGTACGGGGTATTATGGCGGTAAAAAATGAAAATTAAAAGTCAAAACCCAACTAAAACGACAATGGATGACGTATCAAATTTGGCTGATTTATCTTAAAAAAAGCGATTCAAAAGGCTAAAAGCGCATAAAAAAAAGGTAACAATTAATCGTCGAAATCACTGGTTAAAGGGTAGCAGGAATTTTCGTAAATCTAGTAAAAAAGTGCTAAAATGCGGTAGCTGATTTGTCGCGAAATGTATCTTGTTTTAATGCTTTGTAGTTTTGCCAACCCCTTAATTTGCTCAATAACCATGGTTATATATAGCTAAAAAATTGGATAAGTTTGCTATTTTGGGCGTTTTAAGTAAAAATATCGTTCGGCAATTGTACCGCCTATTTTAAGTGCGATTTGCGACGCAAAAAATTTAAATTTTTAATGTGACTAATTAAAAAAACTGACGCTTTATCAAAATTAACTGGACAACTATTTTGATAAATACAGTTTGCCTAATCACCGACTATATAGTGGTAATTCTCGTATGATGACGTTTCAACAATTGATTTTAACTTTGCAAAATTATTGGGCAGAAAAAGGCTGTGTGGTGTTACAGCCTTACGATATGGAAATGGGTGCAGGCACGTTTCATACCGCCACTTTCTTACGAGCATTGGGTCCAGAGCGTTGGCATGCCGCTTATGTACAACCATCACGCCGTCCCACGGATGGTCGCTATGGCGACAACCCAAACCGGTTACAACATTATTATCAGTTCCAAGTGGTACTCAAACCCAATCCACCTGATATTCAAGAATTGTACTTGGGGTCACTCAAAGCGATTGGCATCGATACGCTAACGCATGATGTCCGCTTTGTAGAAGACAACTGGGAATCACCAACGCTTGGTGCATGGGGACTTGGTTGGGAAGTTTGGCTCAATGGTATGGAAGTTACTCAGTTTACTTACTTCCAGCAAGTCGGTGGTATTGAATGTTTTCCTGTGACAGGAGAAATCACGTACGGTCTTGAGCGCCTTGCCATGTATATCCAAGGCGTGGACAGTGTGTATGACTTGGTATGGACGGATGGCGAATTTGGTCGTGTCACCTATGGCGATGTATTCCACCAAAACGAAGTAGAGCAATCGACCTACAACTTTGAACATGCCGATGTGGCAAAAATGTTTGAGTTGTTTGATTTTTATGAAAGCCAAGCCGACAAATTGGTCGGTCTTAATCTGCCGCTGCCTGCGTATGAAATGGTGCTCAAAGCGTCACATACCTTTAACTTGTTGGATGCGCGTGGGGCGATTTCAGTCACTGAGCGTCAGCGCTTTATCTTGCGTGTGCGCACCTTGGCGCGTAAAGTAGCACAAAGCTATGTAGAAACGCGCGCCAAATTGGGCTTTCCATTGGCGGATGATGCACATAAAGCCGATGCGTTAGAAAAATATCTACCAAAAGAAGCTATTTCAAAACAACAGATGACAGAAGCGGATAATTCACAATAGCTTCATCACATCGACGAAAAATTTTCTTTGAACGGTAAAATTAAAAAAGGCAATAGATAGTTTCTATTGCCTTTTTTCTTGCCTTGTTTTATTGATTATTTTGTTGTCAACGCTAATAAAAAATATCAAATTATCAGAATATTCTAATCTCGCATATTTATATCAAAAATCGCCACAGGGCAACAACGCGCTATTCTACTACAATAGCCGCAGCGAGTAAGCCATGCAACAAGGGGCGGTGAGTGGAACTTTATTTTATTTTAGCGGGTATTTTTGTCGGATTTTGCGTGGGTTTGACGGGCGTGGGCGGTGGGTCACTGATGACGCCGATTCTGATTTTACTGCTAAAAGTAGAGCCGCATATTGCTGTCGGCACCGATTTGCTATACGCCGCTATTTCCAAGTTTTTTGGTGGTGTGGTGCATTTTAAAAAATCAAATGTCGTTTGGCCAATCGTGCTATGGCTAGCGATTGGTAGTATTCCAGCCTCCGTTGTCACCAATTATCTTGTCGCTACTTACTTGGGTAATATCAACGCCATCAAACTAATCATGACCTTGATATTGGGCGTGATGTTGGTTATTACCGGGATTTCGCTGATTTTTCGCAACCGTATCGAAGCGTTTTTTGACAAATACCGCAAAACTGACCAAACTGACAGTCTCACCTCCCAAATCCCTAAATATAAATTGGTGCTGATGGGCATATTGCTCGGGGTAGTAGTGACCTTATCATCAGTTGGGGCAGGGGCATTTGGCGTCATGGCGCTGGTGCTGATTTTTCCCCAATTGCCACTCATTCGTATCATCGGCTCGGATGTGGTACATGCGGTGCTATTAACCTTGGTCGCAGGTCTCGGACATTTGCTGTCAGGCAGTGTGGATTTTCACATGCTGACCTTTTTACTCATTGGCGCGATTCCTGCCATTATTGTAGGCACATTATTGAGCAGTAAACTGCCTGAGAAAAAATTGCGCCCGATTTTAGGGGTGACGCTGTTGTTGTTAGGGATTAACTTTGTGGTCAATCCTGCCAAAGCCAAACCAAAAGCGGCAGTCAATACGCCAGTCGCCACAACCGCTGTAACGACTTCGGCAACCTCCAGCCGATAAGTTTAATTTTCGTTTTGCGCTGACGGTTTTCTTGATTTACCCCGCTGATGGGGCATTTTTATGGCTTAAATTTCTGCTATAATCGCCTATATTTACCCTATTTGAATCAACAAGGCTTTAGCATGTCTACTATTTTATTTGAACTTGGCACCGAAGAATTGCCCCCAAAAAATCTAAAAACATTGCGCGATGCACTTAACAACCATGTCGCCCAATCGCTAAAAGATGCCAACATTCGCTTTGATACCATTAAAAGCTTTGCCGCCCCGCGTCGCCTTGCCTTACAGATTCAAGGAATTAGTGAAAAACAGCCCGATAAAATCGAACAAAAACGCGGTCCTGCAGTCAAAGCTGCCTATGACAAAGACGGTAATCCAACCAAAGCGGCGCAAGGGTTTGCACAAGGTTTGGGTATTGACGTCAAGGATTTGATTACCATCAAAGGTGATAAAGGTGATTATATTGGCTATGAAATGAATGTCATCGGTCAGCCTGTGGCTGAGTTACTGCCGAGTATTTTTCAAAAAGCCTTAGATGAGTTGCCGATTGCCAAACGTATGCGCAGTGGCGCAGAGCGTTCTGAGTTTGTTCGCCCTGTCAAATGGTTGGTGCTACTAAAAGACGACCAAGTGCTGCCAGCAACGATTCAAGGATTAACGTCTGGCGAAGCAGGATTGCAAGGCTTTGAAAAAGGTCGTTTCAGCCTAGGTCACCGTTTTCATCACCCAGATATGGTGAAAATCGACACGGCAGACAGCTATGAGCAAAACCTTGCCGAGGCGCATGTCATCGCTGATTTTGACAAACGCCAACAACAGATTAAAGCGCAAGTCCAACAGCTTGCCGATGAAGTAGGTGCGACTGCTATCGTACCGCAAGATTTGCTTGATGAAGTCACCGCGCTGGTCGATTACCCAGTAGCGCTACGCGCAAGCTTTGAGCCACGATTTTTACAAGTGCCGCAAGAGGCCTTGATTAGCACCATGCAGGCGGATCAAAAATATTTTTGTTTGACTGACAGCCAAGGTAAATTACAGCCTTATTTTATCTTTATCAGTAACATCGACAGTAAAGATAAAGCGCAAGTGATTGCCGGTAACGAAAAAGTGGTACGTCCACGCCTCGCCGATGCTGAGTTTTTCTTTTTACAAGACCAAAAACAGCCATTGTTTGCACTGACTGAAAATCTTAAAACCCGCGTATTCCAAGATAAGTTAGGGACAATTTGGGAAAAATCTGAGCGTATTGCCAAGCTAGCTGCCTTTATTGCTACCCAAATTGGCGAAGACGTCGAACAAACGGCACGGGCAGGCTTGCTGTCAAAAGCAGACCTTGCCAGTACCTTGGTGGGTGAGTTTCCAGAATTGCAAGGCGTGGCAGGGACTTACTATGCGCGTTTAAACCAAGAGCCAGAAGCGGTAGCCGCGGCAATCGAAGAGCAATATCTGCCAAAATTTAGCGGCGATAAACTACCCGCGACCAACATTGGAACAGCGCTGGCATTAGCAGACCGTTTGGATACGCTGGTCGGTATTTTTGGCATTGACCAAGCCCCGACCGGTTCAAAAGACCCGTTTAGTCTGCGCCGCGCGGCGATTGGGGTACTGCGTATCTTGATTGAGAAACAACTGCCACTAAATCTGGTGGTATTGCTTGAGCAAGCTTTATTGGGTTATGTAGGCAAAATTGACGACTTACCAAAAACTTTCAAACAAGTGATGGATTTTATTAATTCTCGCTACCGTGCCATGTATGAAGACCAAGGCGTGAGCGTGGATACAATTATGGCGGTACAGGCGCTACAACCGCAAGTGCCAATGGATTTTGACCATCGCATCAAAGCTGTACAAGCCTTCCGTGATTTGCCACCCGCCCAACAACTTGCCGAGGCCAATAAACGCGTTGCCAATATTTTAGCCAAGGCTGAGGGTGAGATTGCAACCCAAGTACAAACGGCTTATTTACAAGAACCTGCGGAAAAAGCATTGTATCAAGCGGTGCAAACTGCAGCGCAAAGTATTGAGCCCCACCAACACACTGACAACGCCAACTATACCCAGATTTTACAATCGCTAGCGACGCTGCAGCAGCCATTGGATAACTTCTTTGAGCAGGTGATGGTGAATAGTGAAGATGCTAACCTCAAAGCCAATCGGTTGGCGTTGCTAAAAAAAGTGCGTGGGTTGTTTTTAACGGTTGCAGATATCAGTGAGTTACAGCTATAAGCTAATTTAGATACGAGTCAACGCTTTAATCATATGGCTTCGATACTATTGCTTCGATACTATGGCTTTAATACCCTTGCTTTAATATCATTGGTTAAACCCATACTGACAACGGTCATTATGGGTTTTTTTTCAAGCTAAAGATACTTTTACGCTTGTTTTCACTAAATTGGCAGGCTAGTTTACGCGTATTTGATACTATTTTAAGGGTATTTTCGTCTGAATTGCTCTCTAGGGTTTATGATGGTATAACCAATATAACCAGGTTCAAAGCTTTTGGTAGATTGTGTATTTAACGGTGGGTTTTTCTATTATTTATCTTTTTTAATTTATCTTCGTCTAGAGTAATTACGTGAAAGCCCGTAATAATGATGGCTTGTTTCATTCCATGGTGGTTACCAAAAGGTAGCGGGTTCTTTTATAAAGCCTATTCGCAAAGCTTAGTGGTGCTGTGTTTGTTTGTCTATCGTTGGTAATTATCAATAGATATATGGCGCACTTTTAGAGGCCAAGTCACTATAAATCTATATTCCAAAACATGCCATTAATGTTCCAATAATGCGCTATTGTGAATTTGCAAAACTGATTAGCAACTCGTTACAATGCAAAAGAGATTTTTTTGCTAATTAAACTAAATTAAAGGAATATGTATGAGCCCACCGCATCGCCCAGAAACGCTCGCCATTCATGCAGGGTATGAACCAGAGCCGACCACCAAAGCTGTCGCTGTCCCTATCTACCACACCAGTTCGTATGCCTTTGATAACACCCAACACGGTGCTGACCTTTTTGATCTGAAAGTTGCCGGCAATATCTATACCCGCATCATGAACCCAACCAATGCGGTGCTTGAAGCGCGTATGGCAGCGTTAGAAGGCGGCATCGGTGCATTGACGGTGGCATCCGGGATGGCGGCGATTACTTATACGATCCAAACGCTATGTGAGGCAGGCGATAACATCGTCTCAGTATCAACTTTATATGGCGGTACTTACAACTTATTTGCCCATGCGTTGCCACGTCAAGGTATCGAAGTGCGTTTCTTTGATTATACCAAACCTGAGACCTTGGTTGATTTGATTGATGAACGTACTAAATTGGTATTTGGCGAAAGTATTGGCAATCCATTGGGTAACGTGCTGGATATCGCAAAAATTAGCGAATTTGCTCATAGCAAAGGCGTACCTGTGGTAATTGATAATACCGTCGCCACGCCAACATTGTGCCGTCCATTTGAGCATGGGGCTGATATTGTGATTCATTCATTGACCAAATATGTGAGCGGTTCGGGCACGTCGGTGGGTGGGGTGATTATCGATAGTGGTAAATTTGATTGGGGCGCTCACAAAGAACGTTTCGCGATTTTAAATACCCCAGATGCCAGCTATCATGGTGTCAATTTTGTCGAAGCCATGGGTGCTGCGGCGTTTATTGCCCGCGCACGCGTTGCGCCCTTACGTAATACCGGTGCGGCACTAAGCCCAATGAACGCTTGGCAAATTATGCTTGGGCTAGAGACGTTAGCCTTGCGCATGGAGCGACATTGCCAAAATGCCCAAGCCGTGGCAGAATTTTTAAACCATCATCCGCAAGTGGCTTGGGTCAAGTACGCAGGATTAACCGACCATCCAGAGCATAAGCTTGCGCAAACATACTTTGGTGGTAAGCCATCAGCGATTCTAACCTTTGGGTTAAAGGGCGGTCGTGAAGCAGGGGCGAAGTTCATTGATGCGCTACAATTAATTACCCGTTTGGTCAATATTGGTGATGCCAAGTCACTCGCTTGTCACCCTGCAACTACCACGCACCGCCAGTTAAATGCTGAAGAGTTGCAAAAAGCAGGCGTTAGCGAAGACATGATTCGTCTATCCATTGGTATTGAGCATATTGACGACATCAAAGCCGACCTTGAGCAAGCGTTAGCCGCAGCCAATTAATTGCCTTACATATAAATAAGCGCTTGACATAAAAAAGCGAGCCTTCAACGCGCTTTTTTGAATTTAAAAAATAAAAAAATTAGACAAAAAAATACCCCAAATCAATGGGGTATTTTTAATAAGTCTACAACCTAGCGGTTGTCGCTTATTATTTAGCTGCTGCTGCTTGAGCTGCTGCCACTTCCTCAGCGAAGTTTTCTTGTTTTTTCTCGATGCCTTCACCCACTTCTAAGCGTTTGAAGGCTTTAACCGTCATACCTTCAGATTTTAATATATCGCCAACTTTTTTCTCGTTGTCGATAACGTAAGGTTGGTTTAACAAAGTCACTTCGTTCAAGTACTTTTGTAGACCACCTGTGATCATTTTTTCAATCACGGCGTCTGGTTTGCCAGATTCTTTCGCTTTCGCTTCGATAATGTCTTTTTCACGTGCTAGCGTATCAGCAGGTACATTCGCTTCATCAACGGCGATTGGGTTGAATGCCGCAACTTGCATGGCAACGTGTTTTGCAGTGTCTGCATTGCCGCCTTCAACAGAAACCACTACACCAATACGAATACCGTGACGGTAAGAGGCAAGGTTGTCACCTTCAATCACTTCTGCACGACGTACTTGGATGTTTTCACCGATTTTTTGTACGAGCTCAACACGGGCTTCTTCAACCGTTTGACCATCGCCATACGGCAACGCAGAGATAGCCGCTACATCAGTGGTATTATTGGCAAGTGCAAGTTCAGCTACTTTGTTCGCAAATGCGGTGAAGTTAGCATCTTTTGCCACGAAGTCAGTTTGACAGTTTACTTCAAGTAGTAAGGCTTTGTTACCTTCTTGGGCGATAATGATAGCGCCATCAGCAGCAATGTTACCTGCTTTTTTAGCAGCTTTTGCTTGACCTGATTTACGCAGGTTATCGATTGCGGTTTCGATGTCGCCGTCTGCTTCTTGCAGGGCTTTTTTACATTCCATCATACCAAGACCTGTACGGTCACGTAATTCTTTTACCAGTTTTGCACTAATTTCTGCCATGAGATACCTCAATTGATTATCATTATAGATGAGAATTGGGTTGTTTATTGTCTAAACAGTTGGAGATTAAAGGACAAAAATTGGTGATTTTTGCCCTTTAATATTACGCTACAAAGTCGAATTTTTAGAAACTAATTTTGTATTTACCTATCAAAGTTAGTTTATAAAATTTTGATGACAGTATCATAACAACCCAAGCAATACGCTGCTATGATACTGCGGTAACCCTTATTCTGCCGCAGCTTCTGCTGGTGCTTCAGTTACTGCGTCTTCTTGATTTGCTGCTTTGCCGCCTTGAGTTTTAGCGTATTCTTTACCAGCGATAATTGCATCTGCAACCGCTGATACATATAGCGTTACCGCACGAATCGCATCGTCATTGGCAGGAATGACATAATCTACGTCATCTGGGTTTGAGTTTGTATCAACGATACCAATGACAGGGATACCTAAGTTTTTTGCTTCTTTGATTGCAATCGCTTCATGGTCAACGTCAACCACAAAAATTGCATCAGGTAAACCGTTCATGTTCTTGATACCGCCTAACGCACGCTCAAGTTTTTCCATTTCTCGAGTACGCTCTAACGCTTCACGTTTGGTTAACTTAGCAAACGTACCGTCTTCAGCTTGTTTTTCGTATTCTTTCAAACGCGTAATTGACTGACGGATGGTTTTCCAGTTGGTTAACATACCACCTAACCAGCGATGGTCAACATAAGGCATACCAGCGCGAGCCGCTTGTTCGCTGATGACGTTGCTTGCCGCACGTTTAGTACCAACAAATAGTACTTTGTTGCCACGCGCTGCTTCACGATTAACGAAGTTTAGTGCTTCGTTCATCGCTTTAACTGTATGCTCAAGGTTGATGATGTGGATTTTGTTACGTGCACCAAAAATAAATTTGCCCATTTTTGGATTCCAAAAACGAGTTTGGTGACCAAAGTGTGCACCGGCTTCTAAAAGATCACGCATTGAAACTTGGGTAGGATTAGCTGACGCCATGAGATTTCCTTAAGTAAAGTTGGGTTATGCCTCCACATCACCGATTAAGCCGATTTGCAAACACGCATCAAAATCTACAGGATTTTAATTAATCAAATTTGCAAACACCCAGCTTAACTCTTATCAAGCTTGTCAGCTTGAAAATAGCAATGTGTGTGTCATGTTAGTAAATAAAAAAAGCAATTTGCCATTTTAAGATAAAATGACAAACTGCTATTTTAACATATTTTTATATGGTTAAGCTATAGGCTTTAGCAAAATCAGATGGCGATTATTCAACCAATCCGATTAAGTCACCATAACCTTCTTGTTCCATCTCATTTACAGGGATAAAACGTAGCGATGCGCCATTGATGCAATAGCGCATGCCGCCAAGCTCAGGAAGACCGTCATTAAACACATGGCCTAAATGCGAATCAGCAACACGGCTGCGTACTTCAGTACGTCGCATACCGTGACTGTCATCAAACAATTCATTGATTACTGCTGTATCAATCGGTTTGCTAAAGGCGGGCCAACCACAACCTGAGTCATACTTATCCGATGAGCTAAAAAGCGGCTCACCGCTGACAATATCCACATAGATACCACGTTCAAATTGGTGATCATATTCATGGCTAAAAGGGCGTTCAGTGCCGTTTTGCTGTGTCACATAATATTGCTCATCATTCAAATTTGCCTTGATTTCAGCTTCAGACGGTCTTACATACTTCTGTGTATCGATATTAATTGAATTAGCCATAGACGTTCCTAACCCTTGTTGTCATTGTAGAACATCACAATAGTTACAACTCATCCAAAATTCAAGTAACAACTGTTTAAACAAATAGTAGTTTTGTGAAAAAGGCGAAAAGGGCTATAATACGTCTTCTTAAATTTTTGCAAAATCAGATAATTATTGTATGAAAACACTATTAAATAACCCCGAAGCCGTTGAAAAAATGCGCGTCGCTGGTAAATTAGCCGCCGACGTCTTAGTGATGTTAGATGAATATGTCAAAGAAGGAGTAACGACAGGGGCATTAGACAAGCTTGCCCACGACTATATTGTCGATGTCCAAAAAGCCATTCCCGCCAATGTCGGTTATCATGGCTACCAGCATACGCTTTGTACTTCAATCAACCATGTGGTTTGTCATGGTATTCCCGATGACAGCCGTATCCTAAAAGAGGGTGATATCATCAATATCGATGTCACAGTGATAAAAGATGGTTATCATGGTGATACTTCAAAAATGTGGATTATCGGTGAAGGCTCAATCATGGCGCAGCGTATCTGCAAAATTGCCCAAGACGCACTATATGCGGGGATGAAAGCCGTTCGCAATGGCGCCTATGTAGGCGATATTGGCGCAGCGATTCAAGCGGTGGCGGAACCCGAGCGTTTTAGCGTAGTAAGAGAATATTGCGGGCATGGAATTAGTGACGTGTACCATGATGAACCACAAATTCTGCACTATGGTAAAAAAAATACCGGTCTACAACTGACGACAGGCATGACATTTACCATTGAACCAATGATTAACCAAGGTGTATGGCAAACCAAAACCTTACCCGATAAATGGACGGTAATCACTAAAGACCGTAAATTGTCCGCCCAATGGGAACACACACTAATGGTTACTGAAAACGGCTGTGAAGTGTTTACCAAGCGTCCAGAAGAAGATTTGAGTTTTTTAAACAGCTAAAATATGAATAAAATCATCAGTATAAAAGAAAGTTAGTAATTAATTTAAAATTATTTATATTTTCCTGTTGACACCCAATTCAATTCACGTATAATACGCCACCACTGAGCGACGAAGCGTTTACAAACAAGTAAAACAAATTACGAAGCTTAGCAAGAATTAAATAAAGCTTGACAGCGTAAAACAAAACGTATTACAATATCAAGCTCACCAGATGATAGACGATATCTTTGGTACACTAAATAACAACAAACACAAGAACAACTTGTGTGGATTTTCACTTAGGGCGATAAAATTAAGACTTTAATTAATTTGTATTGTCAGAGTGAAGATACTCGTAAGTTTATTTGAGCAAAGACAGTATAAATAATTGAGTCAACAAATTAAAT